>NZ_JBQSXG010000032.1:0-29271 GCF_052378005.1 Psychrobacter sp. AOP31-B2-9 | reverse complement strand
TTTTAAAAAACGGCTTGTATACGATTCAAGTGTGAAGTTCGGATTTTTATCTTTGATACGCATCACCTATTATGCAGAAACAATATGTATAAAAGATAAAATCTGTTTAGGTCTCAACTATTTAGGTTTAAACATAGGTAATCATTATGATATACCACAATGATTACCTACGCTCATAAGTAAATAACTCATGACTGACTATTAGGCCAACATACCACCATCTAAGGTAAAGGCATGACCGTTCATAAAGCTGCTCTCATCGCTAGCAAGCCATGCAATCGCATTAGAGATCTCATTGACATTTCCTAATCGGCGTAACGGGCTGGCTTTGATCGTTGCTTGCTGCGTACGCTCATCCATCGTTGCCATCGTATTGCGTACCATAGGGGTATCGATAAAGCTTGGGCATACCGCATTGAAACGGATATTGGCGCGGGCATATTCATGGGCAGCAGATTTAGTAAGACCCATCACCCCATGTTTGGCCGCACTATAAGCTGAAATCATCGGCGCTGAACGCAGACCTGCAATAGACGCCACATTGATCACATGACCACCACCATTAGGTAGCATACAATTGACGGCGGCACGCATACAATGCCAAACACCTTTTAAATTCACAGCGATATTGCGATCAAACTCTTCTTCACTCAGCTCATGCATTGGGGATGGCTTGTGATCGATACCAGCGTTGTTCACCACCACATCCAGACCGCCAAGCGTTTCTACTGCATAGTCGAACAGCGCACGCACTTCATCACCACAGGTCACGTCTACCTTTTTGAAGACGACACTATTGCCAGCGTCTTGGCCTTGTTTGGCAACCGCCTCTCCCATCTTTTCTGCCATATCACCGATCACGACTTGTGCGCCGCGACTGGCTAGTAATAACGCGCTTGCTGCGCCGATACCCGAGGCGCCGCCCGTGATTAAAATTCGTTTACCAGCCACATTACTAGCCACATCTGATGCAATTCCGTTTGTATTCAGTGTCATGATCTATCCCTCTACCTTAAGTACCAGTTTGCCAAAATTTTCACCGTTAAAGAGCATCATTAGAGTATCAGGGAACCTCTCGATACCTTCAACGATATGGTCTTTCACTTTCATATCACCTGATTGAATCCAGCCAGCGATGTCTTTCATAGCGATTGGATATTCTTTGATATTATCAAAGACAACGATGCCTTCCATACGGGCACGGTTTACGAGTAATGATAAATAATTCGATGGGCCTTTTACTTCTGAGGTGTTGTTATACTGACTAATCGCACCGCAAATAACGATACGTGCATGCAGATTAATCTGGGTCAGTACGTCATTTAGGATATCACCGCCTACATTGTCGAAATACACATCGACGCCGTCTGGACAGGTTTTCTTCAATGCTTTTTTGACATCTTCGTTTTTGTAATCAATCGTCGCATCAAACCCAAGCTCATCGACTAAAAATTTGCATTTCTCAGCGCCGCCCGCGATACCAACGACTCGGCAGCCTTTAATTTTGGCAATCTGACCGACCAAACTACCCACCGCACCAGCAGCGCCAGAGACGACCACGGTCTCGCCTGCTTTTGGCTGACCTGTTTTTATCAGACCGAAATATCCTGTCATACCTGGCATACCGAGTACGCCCAAGTAATAAGGCAAAGGCGCTAGTTTTGGATCAACTTTATACAGATTAGCACCATCACTGACGGCATAGGACTGCACGCCATCGTGACCTGCGACATAGTCACCCACGGCAAATTTCTCATGCTTACTTTCAATCACCTCGCCTACAGTACCAGCGCGCATGACATCACCAATCTGTACCGGTGCGATATAAGATTTGGCATCGTTTAGCCAACCACGCATCGCCGGATCGATAGAGATGTATTCGACCTTGATCAGTAGCTGACCATCGGTAATCGTCGGTATTTCCGTCTCGGTATAGTCCCAAGTTTCAGCGCTTGGCGCGCCAACAGGTCTTGCTTTTAGTCGCCATTGTTTATTTATCATTGTCATGTCTCTTTCCTTAGAGTTGCTTTTAGAGTCGTCTTTAGAACCAATCTGTTTGCATATCAGTGCAAACCGAGTTGGTGTTGGTTAAAATTTCAATGTCACGTTTAACTAACGGTAGTTCCCAATCGATGAAGTATTTAGCCGCTTGTATTTTGCCTTTATAAAAATTCTGCTGCTCAATATCTTGCGTCGTACTTAATAGCTGTTCAGCTTTACTGGCTTGGCGAATCCAAATCCAGCTCAGTACAATTGAAGCAAAAATGTTCATCAGCGCTTGAGCATTACCAGTTAAAGTTAGAGCTTCTTCTGTCTGTAGAACTTTGCCTAAATGCACGAGCACTTCATGTAACTGATCCATATAAGGCATCAGCTTACCTGCAAGCTGTGCGCTCTCAGGCGTAGTGATACGTTCTAAATCTTGCGTAATCTCACGTTTTAGAATTTGAATACCAAGACCACCTTTTTGCCATAATTTACGAAATGACAAATCTAATGCCTGCACACCGTTTGTGCCTTCATGGATAGGGTTTAGGCGATTGTCGCGCCAAAACTGCTCGGCGTGATATTCACGCGTATAGCCCGCGCCGCCCAATACTTGAATACCTAAGTCATTGGCTTTTGGACCATACTCAGATGGCCACGCCTTTAATACTGGGGTTAGCAAATCTAATAGTTCAGTTAGATCATTTTTTAGTGTTTCGTCTTCACAAGTATTGATACGGTCAATTAGGTTTGAGCCGTATAAGCACAATGAGATACCACCTTCAGAGTAGGCTTTTTGCGCCAATAGCATGCGCTTTACATCACCATGATTGATGATGGCGGTGGCCGCATCTTCAGGTTTATTGTTCGGGGCAATTCGACCTTGAGTTCTGTCTTTAGCATAATCAAGTGAGTACTGATAACCACGATAGCCAACCATCGACGCGCCAAAACCAACTGCGATACGTGCCTCGTTCATCATTTTAAACATATAGCGCAAGCCGAAATGTGCTTCTCCGATCAGGTAACCATGGCAGTCACCTTCGTCACCAAAGCTCAGTGCCGTAGAGGTCGTACCTCTATAGCCTAGCTTATGAATCAGCCCTGTTAGATGTACATCGTTGCGTTCGCCGACTGATGCATCTTCGTTTAAACGATACTTTGGGACGGCAAATAAAGAGATGCCTTTAACACCGCCAGGACCACCCGGGATTTTGGCCAATACTAAGTGGACGATATTATCAGACAGCTCATGATCACCGCCTGAGATATAAATCTTGCTGCCTTTTACGCGGTATGTACCATCGTCTTGTTTTACCGCCGTGGTTTTGATATCAGCAAGCGATGAGCCAGCGTGCGGCTCTGTTAATGCCATCGTGCCCGTAAACTCACCTGTCAACATACGCGGCATAAAAGCAGTTTTAATCTCATCACTGGCAAAGTGTGAAATGACATTAATCGCAGCAGTGGTCAAGAATGGATAAGCAGTGGTTGATGGGTTGGCTGCCATAAAGTAGCCTGCCACTGCCGTCATTACTGTTTCAGGTAGCTGCATGCCGCCATCTTCAAAGCGATAACGACCAGCGATAAAACCAGACTCACGGAACGCATCAAAAGCGACTTTGACATCATCTATCATGCTGACCTTTTTGCCATCAAACTGTGGCTCGTTTTTATCGGCAATATGGTTGTGTGGCAAAAATAAATCTGTCGCAATCTTATTTGCCGTTTCTAACACAGCATCGAATGTCTCGCGGTTGTGTTCTGAAAACTTTGCATGCTCAGTAAGTGATTCTGTACCTAGTACATCATACAACTGAAAGGGTAATTCAAAATCATTGAGGAGGGTATCTGCGGCCATAATATTCTCATTAACTGATTAAATTTGGTTATCAATCGATATTAATCTAATTTAACGCCTTACCGTATTGTCATTTATGACATAATTATGGTCAAATAAGACATACATCTAGAAATATTTAGCAAACAAACACCTTTTTTGGACAAAACCCATCACAGGAGTCGCAAACGCCCATGCCTTACTTCAAACCTTTTAAAGTCATTATTTTGGGATTCGATGGTGTGCTTGGCAGCGCCTTGACAGGTGCCTTAGATATCTTTTCATTTACTGGAGTCAGTTGGCAGCGATTCTTGGATGAACCTGTAGAGCCCAGATTTGATGTGCAGATTGCAAGCTTAGGGGGTGCTGATATCAGGTGTAGTAATCGCTTAATCATGCAAGCACATTGCGACATTCAAAACATAACTGAATGCGATTTATTATTAATTCCGACTATTGGTGATTCAATCGATAAAGTATTGAGCCGAAATGCAACGTTAATACCGCATTTAAAACGATTGGCAGACACGAAGTCAGATATTGCTAGCAACTGTAGCGGTGCTTTTTTTCTAGCTGCTGCTGGGTTATTAGATAATAAGGTAGCGACCACTCACTGGGGCTATGCGAGTAAATTTAAGGCAGACTTTCCGTTGGTTGACTTACAAGAGAATCAGTTTGTCACCCAATCAAAAGGCCAGTCAGCAGACCAATCAGGCAATATTTTTTGTGCGGCGGGCGGTAGTGCTTTTTATGATTTAGCATTGTTATTGATTGAACGATACTGTGGGCGTGAGGTGTCTACCCAAGTAGCAAAGACTCAGATTATCGATAGCAAAAGAGGCAATCAGAACAGTTATACCAATGTGACGTTACACAAACCACATTCAGATCAACTGGTTAAGCAGGTACAAGAGTTCATTGAGCAAAACTTCCAACAGCCGCTTCAAATCAGTAGCTTGGCGGCAATGGCTAATATCACGCCACGCACATTGAACCGGCGCTTTCAGTCTGCTGTGACCATGCGACCCATTGAGTATATTCAGGCCGTCAGAATTGAACAAGCAAAACGCTTACTAGAGTTGGGGGATGTGACGATAAAATCACTGGCTGACCAAGTCGGCTACGATGATATCTCTTCATTCACCCGCTTATTTAAGCGCGCAACTGAGCTGACACCAAAAGAATATCAAGAAAAGTTTTCTCGGTTGGCGATTTAACACGGTTCTTTAATGGCTAACTTTATAGGGTTTGTCTAATGCCTAAACCGCTTGCCACAATCCTTCGACATGGATAGCTTCTGCTTTGATGGTTGGATAGTCAGTAAATGCCAACTGATAGCCGCCAGTTGTATTTGGTGTAAGCTGACAGGTTGCTCCAAGAGGAAAGCTGCGCTTTTGTCCAATATGACCAAAGCTCATACCACTATAAATAGGCAATCCTGTTAATTTATGCAACTGACGCACCACGGTAGCAGCATCATAACGTTTGTCATAGCTATCCTCTCCTATACCAGACAATGCACCAAACACAATGGCCTGCTGGTTTTTGAACACGCCAGCCAAATACAGATCATATAGCATGCGCTCAATACGATACGCTTGCTCACCGACATCTTCTAAAAACACAATACCGCCATCAATACGTGGTAAATACTCACTACCTGCCAGCGCTGACACCACACTCAGATTACCACCCCAAATAGTACCCGTTAATGGTTTTGGCTCACCCTTTGTCAATATGGCAGGAAGCTGCTGACTGGTTAACGCAGCATCTCGTATAGTAATGGTTAGGTTAGGATTGGTTAATGCGTCCACAAATTTCTGACAGCTGACTTGGTCAGGTTGGGTCTTGCCAAACTCGCTATAGAGCATCGGCGCAGCAAGCGAGCTCATGTTACCCTTTGCCAATAATGCGCACTGAATAGCGGTCACATCACTAAAGCCTGCGAGTATCGTACCGCGCTCCGACATGATACGCCCAAGTGTCGACCAGTCCACCATAGGTAATATGCGCATGGCACCATAGCCACCACGGACGCCCAATAGCAGCTTAGGTGCCGCAATAGCACCAGTCGCGATGTTTTGCAGATCACTGGCTCGCTGCGAGTCGGTTCCCGCAAAACGCAGATACTGACGATTGGTAATCACTGGATTATTGACCTTGAAACCTGCACATGCCATACGTTCTAGTGCCAATTGGATACGGTCTTTACTACCACCGACGTTTGAGCTGGCAAACAGTCGTGTCTCAATCGTAGGCGCGATACAGCTTGTCTGTGTCGATGATATTCGCGCTAGTGAATCATCAGCCGTTAGCGTAGACGGTAGGTCATCTTTAGTGAGTTGTGTGCTACTAGAAGACTGTGTACTACTAGAAGACAATGTGCCAGAATCTAACGTATCAGAAGCCAATGCTTGAGTAATACTGTGCGTCGCTAATAACCCTACCCCTGCACTCACGCCAGCTTGACGCAAAAACTGGCGACGGTTCAATCCAGATTTCGTTTCAATCGCCGTATGACCATTTTTATTATCATCTGTTAGTGATTGTATTTTGGCGCTCATATCTCGCTACTACCTTATCATTTTTGTTTTTATATACTGGTAAAGCCATCTTTATCTTTGCCGCTTACTGGCTTAAAGCACATAGCCGTATATTGTAGACAGTTTTTTGCGCTGATAGTTGCCGAACCCTTGCCCATATTTACTTTTTCGCTACTGAGACAAACCACATAACGGTGATGACTTTGTTATAGTGGACAAGAATTCATCGTAAGAACATAGGGAGAATACCGATGTTTGCTAAAAAAAACGACAAACAAGACAAAAATGATGTACTTGACTCAGATGTAGAATACTTGATTGGTAAAGAAGATAAGCTCAAAAACAAACTAAAGAGTGACAGCTATCTTGAGCACTTCACCAAAGATTTGTTGCTGTTTATGAGCTTGCTCAAGGACTACTATAAAGGCGATTACCGGAAAGTTCCTTACAAGACGATTTCGGCAGGTATTGTCGGTTTGCTGTATACCCTAAACCCTATTGATATAATTCCTGACTTTATCCCCTTTATCGGTCATATCGATGATGCTTTGGTACTAAAATTCTGCTTGAAATTGATCGAAAAAGATTTACAAAAATATCAAGTGTGGAAAGATAGCCAGTCAACCACCAAAACCAATGCTAATGTGAAAAAATAAACCATAATCAAAAAAGCCACAACTGAAGAAATGAGTCATCAGTGGTGGCTTATTTTCGGACAACCCGATTAACAGGCGCTAATCAGGCACATCGTAATTGGCTTTTTCAGGATTCAGACCGAATGAATAAACGAAGGTCGCAACGAGACTATTGACAATAATAAAAGGCAAATCAATAGTGGCATGTCCCAATGCATAGCGACCAATCAGCCACGAGACGATCAGCATAATAATAAAAAACCCTCCCAAATACGCTAAGATGGTTGGATGCTTTAAATTATAAGCCTGCTTAGCGTCAGGATTCTTTTCGAGTACATGCGTCTTGATCGCCCACCCTGCTGCATAAGCAAACCCGCCTAACACCACATAACTTAAAAAATTCATATGTCCTGACTCTAATGATATAACGATTTATAACACAACTTTACTGCTAATGACTCACTCTACTTGTGACTTGCACTACTCAAATCAATGACGATCTAAGCGCCTTCATTCTAAGTGCCTTCATTGACATTTTCAATGATGATATTAGCATGTGGGTCACCTGCAATATCGGTATTAATCTCATCGCACTCTACTCGATAGATAGTGTTAGCTCCTCGATAAATATAGGACAAATACTCACTGTCTAGTAGCGGATCAATATTAGCATAGACCGGTTTGATATGAGCCAAAACCAATACTCTATCAGGACGACCTATGACAGCATCGACATTATCAGGATCAATGGAGAAAAAATTCGGTATTTCACTACTCTCTATCAATTCTAACGACTCAGGATCATCCCAAATACGCTCAGCACTGGTGGGCTCTTTCATTTGCATTATCCATGAACCATCTTTCTGACTGACTTTGATCTGGGCAGGCTCATCATTACTGATCGTATAACATCCCTCAAAAATAGAGAGGTCTATTGATTCAGTTACTTCTGCCCCACGTTGCGGATCATCATCACACGCGCTCAAAAACAGCGCACTGCTCACAGTAACACTGAGGATAAGACTTTTATAAAAAACGGTTGAGCGTAAGGACATAATAAGATTATCCTGCATTCATGCATTAGATTTTTATGAAAAAAAATGATAATTAAATAGTAGTGGTGGGCATATTACTAGGGTGTGTCCTCGTTTTAAAAATGCTGATAAAAATGAGCTAAATTGCCGTAAAACAAGCAAAGTAGCACAGATAGTATCGAGATATTAGTCAACTACTTAACACTGTTTGGCAAGATTTTGCCATTTTTAACCCATTTAAATGACTATCGATTGAACTAAAAACACATCCTAGGGCCTGCGATTATTTATCTTATAAGGCTTATGGCAAGCCCGCCTATTTTAACAGAAAATGTAAAAGTTACTATGATGATATGTGCTTTTACGATTTTGTGCGTTACGACTGTCCATCTTAATGGTAGATTTGTTATACTCAAACCCAGCATATAGAGTGATATAGTCAAATCTATATAAATACACTACATCATCACTTATTAGGTCAATACTGTTTTATGTCAGACAATCGCACCTCGGCGCCATCACCCAATATGAATAATACGATAAATCCATTGGCCGCTAAACCAAATACGACAGTGGCTTATACTGACGGTGCCTGCAAAGGCAATCCTGGTGCTGGTGGTTGGGGTGCACATCTTATTTTTAGTGATGGTCAAACGCAAGATTTGTACGGTGGAGATAAAGAGACCACCAATAATCGCATGGAGCTGATGGGTGCGATAAAAGCACTTACTCATAGCCCACATGAGCAACTTCTTGAGATTTGGACAGATTCTAGTTATGTCAAAAAAGGCATTACTGAGTGGATTGAAGGTTGGAAGAAAAGAGGTTGGAAAACAGCCAGTAAGAAACCGGTCGCCAATCAAGACCTTTGGCAACAACTGGATACCCTATGCCAACAACGAGAAGTAGATTGGCACTGGGTAAAAGGTCATGCTGGACATGCAGGTAATGAAAAAGCAGATGAGTTGGCAAACCTAGGTGTAACCTCCAGTAGTGAAGAAGTATCGATGATAGACTCATCAGATACCGCTAAAAAAAAAGCTCAAATAATGACCAATGAAGTACAAGAACCATCTAAGGATGACTGGCTAAAGTTCGATCCACTCGGCTTAGATGGTTTCGAAGACGAGCTATTAGATGAAGACATACTAGACGAAGCGTTAGTAGTAGCGTCACCAAAAGCTTATAATGATAAAAGCAATGACAGTAATACAAGTGATCCGGAAAGAAATACAAAAACGAATGACTATCATGATAATGCTAGCCAACCAATGAGTAATACAGCGATGCCAGAAGCTCAAACGCCCCTGACTGATGCAACGAGCCATAGCCCTATGTCAAATATGGATACTGATTCAAACATAAATAATGCAGAGAACAATGTACCAAAGTTCGATGGTGATACCAGTCGTGCCAATCCACACTTTAAGCCGCTGTTACCTAAGCCTATACATCGCCACGAATCTAACCGCCAGCTCATTATGGATACTGAAACCACAGGTCTCGATCCATTAAAAGGTGATCGAATCATCGAAGTGGGTATCGTAGAAATGGTCGGCCGTAAATTTACTGGCGAAAAATTACACGTGTATATCAACCCAAAGCGTGGCATGGATGAAGAAGTTATTCGCATTCACGGTATTTCTGAGGCATTTTTAGCCGACAAACCAACATTTGATCAAGTTGCCCAGTCGCTTTATGATTTTATGGACGGTGCCGAAATCATCGCTCATAATGCTACGTTTGATATGAACTTTTTGAATATGGAGTTCGCAAAAGTCGGTCTGAATGATTTTTCTGAGCGAGTACAAGTGACTGACTCATTAGTCATGGCTAAACATCAGTATCCTGGACAAAAAAACACGCTGGATGCACTGGTACGCCGTCTAGATGTTGGTAAGCAAGATCGTACCTTTCACGGCGCCTTACTAGATTCAGAGATTTTAGCTGAAGTATATTTGGCAATGACTGGTGGGCAGGTCACGCTAGCCATTGAAGAGGACACACAAACCGATGATGGTCAGACAGCCCATGCTAATTTTGCCAATCTAGCAGCCTTATTATTAGAATCACCCATGAATAACAATGCCAACCAAAACTGGTACACTTCACTGGCAGAAGACTACCCTGAGCTAAAAAACTATATGTAGTCGTCATTTAAATGACTTGCGATATCGACTTTTGTACAATATAGTCTTGAGTATCATTATATAAAGCGTTAAAAGATCACTAATAAATTAATAAATACTTTTTTATCATTGTTGAAACTATCACCATTAGCACATTATGGAAGTCTCCTATGGACCAGTCTGCTCAAATGAAATTAGCCGCCCCAACGCTTAGTGTTACTGACTTTAATCTACCCTCACTACATTTATTACATGATGAAATTATCGTTACTCTAAAAGATACTGAAATTCATCTGAGTGAATTTAATGATGACAACACTCAGGCGCCTTTGCTATTAGATTCTATTATTGTGTTAAAGCAGCTGTCTTGTATCTTTAAGCTTATTTCCTTAGTGGGTGCAGAAACTCTAAATATCGCTATCGTCGATGGTTTACAACGACTGTATGATAATGGCGATAATAATGATACTGATCTGATTATGGACTTGTCAGAAGCTATCATGACACTAGATCGTTATGTCGAATTTGTATTATTAACAGAGTCAGTAGAGCCTACTTTATTACTGCCTGTTATCAATAAACTCAATGCTCATGGACAAGTAACAGCCATTACAGCAGACTATTTTTCAGTATTTGGTAGCAGTAGTGTCATCATTGCCAATCCTGAAAAAAACTTTCAGCCGCTTAATGAACTCGGCCTAGATAGTGAGTTGTTGACCTATGCCTATCGTAGTGGTCTTGGTATCGCGCTACTGAATCAAGATGGCAGTGTTAGCCCAGACGATCAGCAAAAACTGGATGCCATGAGTTCAGCCTGTGCATTGGTCGCATCAAACAGCAGTAGCTTATTTTGGCAAGCAGCCACGGCAGCGGTCACTGATATCGCAAATATCTTACCGCTAAATCTAAGCCAAAAACATACGCTCATCTATTTAGAACAGCAGTTCCAAAGCTACTTACCGGTAATGGATACACGTTTTGCTGACTTAGTCAGTTTTGCTTGCCAACGGGATAACGAAGCCGCACAGCAGCTACGTGAGCAGTATGCCGATAATCAGTTAGACGCATCTCAGCTTGAGCAAATGAAACGTTTCTTGTTCGGTCCTAATCGCAAGCTGACCGATACTTTGAACACTATTATTCAAACTCAAATCAATGCTATTAAAGAAAACGTAGACAGTTACGCACGTGGTGAATCTATCAACCCTGTTGATGTGCAGACAGCACAAATCTTTGAAGAGCTCGCGGCATTGAGCTCAGCACTACGTTTGCTTGGTCTCACCAATGCGGCCAATAGCCTCAGCACAGCAGCAGAGGCTGTCAATAATTGGCAAGCACCTACACCTGATGACTTCGATCACTTGCTACTGGCCTTGATGCAGGCTGAAAACGCTGCTATCTCAATGGCAGAGATGCACACCCCAGGCGCAATCTACTTACCATTGAATAATGCCCATATCTCATTGCATCAGCTCAATACAGCAAACGATACCTTGATACAAGAAAGTCGTAGTGCCATCGCCAGTGCCGAGCAAGCCATCAATGATTATTTGGCAGAGCCGGAGCGCGATATACTCAATATTCAAAACATACCAGAAATGATGCGCCAAGTCTCAGGAGCGGTGCGGTTTTTACAATTACCCACTCCTGCTAGCATGTTGAGCCAATTAGCCAACTATCTAGAACAACGTATCGAAGATGAACAATCTATCGAAGAAGACACACTGGCTTGTATTGCTGATGTCATGATGGCTGTCGATCATCATTTAGACGGTTTTGAAAACAATCGTCCTGTTAGCAAACAAGCACTTGATGTCGGTCAGCAAAGCTTGAGCCACCTACTCGCTGCTTAAGGCTTATTACACATTTCTCTGCTTAATTATTAAATGGATACCTTTATGGCAGCAAAGACACTGCTATAAAGATATCCATTTGTACTTTTCATTTTAAATAAGTCTGTATCTATAATCATATACACTTGCCCCGACTGTTTGGAACTCCCTATATGACCAACGCTTTTGTATTTACTAACGATAGCGTTTTATGCCATCAAACGCCTAATGGTTGGTGGCCGTTAGCACTTCAATTACCACAGCCCAATGATGCAAATAGCATTTATGACGAGACTCAACCAGCATATCAGTTTGGTTGTGTCACTCTGCTCCAGAGTCTAGCGCCAAATCATTGGCTATCTAATAGTAATGACAGCGTAAATGACGCAACAGCGGATACTGACGATAATTTTACCGCACAAGCGGCTTTTGCTATTACTTGTGATTACGCAACAGCAAACAGTATCATACTGCCCCCTATCGATGAGCCTAGCGGTAATGCTTTTGTTCATTATCGTGAGCTCATTGCCCAGCTACCTGTGTCATTATCCGATCAGCTTAGCCAAGCGATTCAATTACTACGATGGCAAGCAGACACGCAGTTTTGCAGTCGTTGTGGCAATGCCACGACTCATGCCAAACAATCTGAGCGCGCGATGGTCTGTCCGGCATGCAAACTACACCAATACCCACGTGTACAACCTTGTGTCATTACCGCCATTACTCGGCCGAATCCAAGCACTGGCGAAATGCAAATTTTGCTCGCCCATCATCACCGTCATGGACAGCAAACACTGCCACCTATGTATGGTTTGATTGCAGGTTTTGTAGAAGTTGGAGAAAGCTTAGAGCATGCGGTCGTTCGTGAAGTAACAGAAGAGGTGAACATCAGCCTGTCAGATATTCGCTATGTAAGCAGCCAGCCATGGCCATTTCCTTCTAATTTAATGCTTGGTTTTCGTGCTACGTATGCAGATGGTGATCTTGTCATTCAAGAAGATGAGCTGTCTCATGCGGACTTTTTTGATGTATCCAACCTACCTAGAATACCACCCAAAGGCAGTATTGCCCATGAGCTGATTGCGCAAATCATGAGCGAACAAGGTATACCGCTTTAGATTAAACAAGTCCGTTATGGATAATTGTACTTTTAGTCAATGGTATAATGTCAGCACTTATTACTGATATCAAGGTCATTTATTATATGCAAAGTAGCGCCAATATTCGCTTAGTCAACTTACCTATATTGTTCAATGCATTAAATCTAGAAACACTGCCGGCGGATATACAAACGCAAATATCTTCTATCGATGCTTGTCTACCGCAGACACAATGTGGGCTTTGCGAACATCCAGATGGTTGCTTGCCTTATGCAGCTGCTATCGTACTAAATAATGAGCCCTATAATAAATGTGTGCCTGGTGGTCAACCAGTGACCAATGCGATTGCTGACATTATCGATATCGATAGTCAGGAAGCACTGCTGAATGCTGCACCTTCTCAATGGCCCGTAGATGCGACCTCTGAACGCCCTACTGAGGTACGCGCTATTATCCGTGAAGATGATTGCATCGGCTGTACTAAATGCATTCCTGCTTGTCCAGTCGATGCCATCGTCGGTACAGGCAAGCATATGCATACGATATTTACAGACTTGTGTACTGGTTGCGAGCTGTGTATTGCACCTTGTCCCGTTGACTGCATTGACTTAGTCACGATTGAGCGAGAAGTATCTGAGACTGAGCGTATAGCAGAACAAGAAGATTTAAGACAACGCTATCACAATCACCTAAGACGCGTCACCAAACAACTTACCGATAGTAACAATAGTAGACCTGTAGTTAGTATGGTCGAGGCAAAACTCAACAATGCCGCTAGCCAGTCGTTAAACATCAGTGAAGCACAAGCAAAAAACACCATTGCAACGGCTAAACTTCGTAGTAAAATTAAAAAGCTTGAGAAGCAGTTAAGTGTTCGTGCTAATCCACAAAAACAAGCGGAGCTCGACGCACTACAAGAAGAGCTGTCACAGCTATAACACCATCTACAAAAATCAAAGTAGCCAATAAAGAAGTGCAAGTACTGCGCATAATAGGCTAAGCAATTTTGACACAGTTAATCGTGTTTTTTGGGTTTGATATAGTTAGGCATAAACAGCTTATAAAATAATAGAAAAAGTAGACAGCCAGTAGCACTCAGATAACTTGATAGCCAACAGTTTGAATAACTGATCGCCAAAATAGTAGTAAAGATACCATGAGTAAAACCGTCAAACATAAAACAGCCGACACCCCACCATCCAGACGAATGCCCAACCGTGACGTGCGCCCGTTTTTTGAAAAGTTGGCAGCGACAATTGATGAACCAGTGACAGAGCTAAATTACAACAGCAATTTTGAATTACTGATTGCGGTGATTCTGTCCGCACAAGCCACCGATGTGAGTGTCAATATTGCAACTCAGCAATTGTATCCAGTCGCAAACACCCCAAAAGCGATATTAGCATTGGGTGAAGACAGTCTGAAATCCTATATCAAAAATATTGGCCTATATAACGCCAAAGCCAAAAACGTCATTAAGACCTGTCGCGACTTGATTGATAAATTTGATAGCACCGTACCTGACAACCGTAAAGACTTAGAGTCACTGGCAGGTGTGGGCCGCAAAACAGCCAATGTGGTGTTAAATACTGCTTTTGGTCAACCTACCATGGCGGTCGATACTCATATATTTCGAGTGGGTAATCGTACTGGTCTGGCTACTGGAAAGAACGTATTAATTGTCGAAAAAAAGCTGGTTGAGCGTATCCCAGATGATTTCATCGTTGATGCCCATCATTACCTTATTTTACATGGCCGCTATACTTGTCAAGCGCGCACACCAAAATGCGGTGCTTGCCCTGTCTATGATGAGTGTATGTTTAAGGACAAAGCAGCGTTTTTAGAGCTATAACCACGCTTTATGATAAGAGGTTTAATGAATCTACTTTTTGTGTGTACAAAAAATAAATGGCGTAGTCCGACTGCTGAAAAAATCTATTCAAATCACCCTAATTTGTCTGTGCGCTCTGCGGGTACCAGCCGTTCTGCTCGTAAGCACATCAATATAAAAGATATTCATTGGGCAGATATTGTCTTTGTGATGGAAAATAAGCATAAGCGCTATATCAATGAACAGTTTCGTCATCAGCTTGATAGCAAAAACATCATTGTTTTAGATATTCCTGATGATTATCATTATATGGATAAAGCATTAATCTCATGCTTACAAGATGATATAGATAGCTATTTATCTCTATAAAATTTATTTATGCTTTAAGAAAACAAGATACTGACCCTTGCCATCCTTAATCAATATCCAGTTACCTCATAACACCATCCATTGCTAGAGTTTTGCTTCGATACACGGTAAAATATGATAATTTTTTGATTCCTTTTCGTCTTTTTATTCCAATATATTTAATAATGACTGAGTTCGTAAACTACAGTCCCTGCAATTAAGCGACCCCTTTATGCGTGAATACAACTTATTTACCTCAGAATCTGTAAGTGAAGGTCATCCTGACAAAATGGCTGACCAAATCTCAGACGCCATCCTTGATGCGATTTTACAAGAAGACCTACACGCACGTGTGGCATGCGAAACCTTGGTAAAAACGGGTGCTGTAATACTCGCTGGTGAAATCACTACGACGGCAAATATCGATTTAGAGCGTCTCGTTCGTGATACTGTTAACGGCATTGGCTATCACCATTCAGACTTAGGTTTTGATGGTGAGACTTGCGCAGTGATTAATATGCTCGGCAAACAATCTCCTGAGATTGCCCAAGGTGTTGATCGTAGTGACCCTGAAGCACAAGGTGCAGGTGACCAAGGCTTAATGTTTGGCTATGCCAGTAATGAAACCGACGTGTTGATGCCCGCCCCTATCGAGTTTGCGCATCGTTTAATGGAGCGCCAGTCTGAGCTACGCCGTGCAGGAGATCTGCCTTGGTTACGCCCAGATGCCAAAGCACAAGTTACACTAAAGTATGATGGCAACAAACCTGTCGCGATTGATGCAGTAGTGTTATCAACACAACACGATCCTAGTATCTCTCAAGCTGACCTACAAGAAGCCGTGATGGAATCTATCATCAAGCAAGTATTACCAGCTAATTTATTACATGCTGGTACACGCTACCACATCAACCCAACTGGTAAGTTTGTGATTGGCGGCCCTGTCGGTGATGCTGGTCTCACTGGTCGTAAAATCATCGTCGACACTTATGGCGGCATGGCTCGTCATGGTGGCGGTGCCTTTAGTGGTAAAGACCCCTCAAAGGTAGATCGTAGTGCTGCTTACGCGGTACGTTATGTCGCAAAAAATATCGTAGCTGCAGGACTTGCTGATCGCTGTGAAGTTCAAGTCAGCTATGCAATTGGGGTCGCGGAGCCAACCTCTATCTCTGTCAATACCTTTGGTACTAGCAAAATCAGCAACGATGAAATCATTCGTCTGATTCGCACCCATTTTGATTTGCGCCCTTACGGCATTACCCGCATGCTGAATTTATTGCAACCAATGTATCAGCAAACTGCTACCTTCGGTCATTTTGGCCGTCCAGGTTCAGAGACTGCCTTTACATGGGAAAAAACAGACAAAGCTGAAATCTTGAAGGCAGATGCTGGTTTATAAAACCCTTGCTTTAGATTTCTACAGACCGTTTTTATATACTAAAATTTATCGATACTTATTAGGAGCAGCTCATGTCTCAAGACACTACTCAAAACAACGATACTGATGCCAATATTGAAATCACCCCTGAAATGCAAGCGTTTTACCAACGTGCTGATGCTATTATTGGTATGGCAAATAGCCAATTGAGCCCTGACGCTCACTCAGGACAAGTAGGCGCTTCTTTATTATATGCAGCTGCACGTTATAGCGCTTCAGTCGCTTCTATTGGATTCGTCAAAGGTGATGACTTTGCCAAGGAAAAAGACGATATCGTTGAATTTTATGTGAAACAATATCGCCAAATGCTCAGCGATAACCTAACGGATTATGCACAAAATTTTGACCAATACGTTCAGCTTAACCAAGATGATAAATCAGCAGAATAATACAATGGTCTTTCACTAATTTTTTAGAATGGCCAAAAATTTTATAGCAATAAAATCAAACCCAAGTTTATGATTAAGCTTGGGTTTTTTGTTAATTATCATTTAGTAGATGACTTCTCATAAATAGGATAATATGGATTGAAACCATTTGATTTATAACATGGTTGAAACTAACTATCGATAACAGGAATTTATCGGAATTTATCTTTTATAAGGACGTATTACTATGAACTATTTATTAAAATCATGGCGATCACGCTTATTATTATCAGGTTTATCTGCAACCATCGCGTTGACTGGCTGTAGTAACATCCAAGGTGTAGGTTCGTCTGATACGCCTACACACCCTATTCATAGCACTGAACACAATCACTCAGTGCCTAGCGACAATATTTTTACAAAATGTCCGCCCTATAATCCTGAACAAACAATGTGTACCGCACAATACGACCCTGTCTGTGTCACGATAAAAACTGATGCAGGGCTCAACTATCGTACTGCGGGTAACTCATGCTCAGCATGTGGCACAACTGCGGCATTAGGCTATGTCAAAGGGCAATGCTCGTAACCTAGTATAAACAACATTAAAAAAAGCCCTTACTTGTGATTAAGTGAGGGCTTTTGAGTATCACATTATTTTATACAATCAACTAATTATCATAGGTTTCCAAGTCAGGGGGACCTGTAAGCAGCTCTTCATCACGGAACTCATTGGCCGAATTATGCTCTGCTGACTCTTCAGTAACGAACCACTGTTGGTTCCGATATAGTATCAGACGATCTCGACTCAAACCTCGCAGTAACGAATACATCATAATAACGATGACAATAGCAAAAGGGAAACCTGAAACGATAGAAGCTGCTTGTAAAGCCTGTAAGCCACCTGCTGCCAACAATACCGCTGCAATAATCCCTTCAGTTCCCGCCCAAAACAGACGCTGAATTTTTGGAGGATTGGTATCACCACCTGAAGTCAACATATCAATCACAAAACTCGCTGAATCTGACGACGTCACGAACCACAATACGATCATCACAACAATGAGAGCGTTCATGGCAGCCGTAAAAGGAAAAGACTCCATCAGCTTAAATATGGCACTACCTGTATCGGCTTTAACCGCTTCAATAAGTCCAGGACTGGCGATACTAGGATCAGCAGCAGCCATCAACTCCATGTGTACTGATGAACCACCAAAAGCTGTAAACCATAGAAATAAGATCGTAATAGGGATTAAAAGCACCCCTAATATAAACTCACGAATGGTACGACCACGAGAAATACGAGCAACAAACACACCGACGAATGGTGACCAGCTGATCCACCATGCCCAATAAAATATCGTCCATGACGACTGCCAGTTTTCTTCGCCTCGATACGATTCTGTCCAAAGACCTAGCGGAATAACTTGATGTAAGTAGTTGCCAATATTTTCGACAAAACTATTCAAAATAAACTGTGTTGGACCTAAGATGACCACAAAGCTTAGTAAAACTGCCGTGAATAGGATATTCATATTGCTTAGACGCTTGATGCCTTTGTCTAACCCTAAAAATAAAGAGCCAGCTGCAAGTAAAGTAATAAATGCAATGAGAATAATCTGAGTAGACGTATTAATAGGAACATCGAATAAAGCATTCAGACCTGAGTTGATCTGTAACACCCCTAAACCAAGCGTGGTCACGACACCAAACATCGTACCAAATACTGCTAAGATGTCGACAGTATGACCCATAGGACCATATATTTTTTTGCCTATGAGAGGATATAGTGTCGAGCGTATGGCCAACGGTAAACCTACACGGTAATGAAAATAAGCCAGTGCTAATGCCACCATGCCATAGAGTGCCCACACGTGAAAACCGTAATGCAGAAATGATATATTCATCGCCAGTTTAGCAGCTTCAATGGTCTCACCATCTCCTAACGGTGGCGACATAAAGTGATATAGCGGCTCGGCAGTCCCCCAATAAATCAGGCCAATACCAATACCAGCTGAAAACAACATGCCAATCCAAGAGACCAAATTGTATTCTGGCTTTTCGTTTTGATGACCTAGCCTGATATCGCCATAACGGCTAAATATCATATAGATACTCATCACCAACGTTAAATTGACGACCACAATAAAAAACCAGCCAAACCGCAAAGACACAAAAGCTTTTGCCTGACTAAAGACAAGTTCTGCTTGCTCATTGAAAAGAGTACCGAAGATGATAAACGCCATAATTAACAATGCTGACGTTAAAAACACAGGTCTACTTACCCGTGGAAAAATGCCTAACCGACCAACTTTCACATGATCCATGTATTAATCTCAATATTTTGGACCGGCTACCATACCAAGATATGCTTGAACTATCAAATCTGAGCAGGCACTCACCACGGTTCAAAATACAAAAAACCCTAAGATACTCATGTATCTCAGGGCTCTTTACGACTTATACCAACCCTCTAATTAATAATATCTTATGTAAGAATTATCAGTTATTTTGATGGTTATTCGCCTTTTACAATCTTAGGTGGTCCTTTTAACAAGTGCTCGTCAGCAAACTCATCTGCCGAGTTATGGTCCGCTGATTCTTCAGTAATAAAGTGTTGCTGCGCTCTATATAGTATCAGTCGATCTCGACTCAAACCACGCAATAACGCATACATCATTGCAAATACCACCAAAGCAAATGGTAACCCTGCCACGATAGCAGCTGCTTGTAACGCGCTCAACCCACCTGCTGCAAGCAATATAGCTGCAATAACACCTTCCGTACTTGCCCAAAATAAGCGTTGGATCTTTGGCGGATTAGTATCACCACCTGCTGTCAACATATCAATAACAAAACTTGCAGAATCTGATGACGTCACAAACCAAAGTACAATCATAATGACAATCATAAAAGTAATGGGCTGCGCCAATGGATAGTACTCAACCAATTTAAAAATTGCACTACCAAAGTCCGTTTGTACTGCTTCGACTAGCCCTGGACTGGCTAGCGCTGGATCGATAGCAGCAAGCAGCTCCATATGGATAGCAACACCACCAAACGTTGAAAACCAAAAGAATAGTATCGTCATGGGAATGAGTAACACCCCAAGAATAAACTCTCTAATCGTACGACCACGGCTAATACGAGCAATAAACACACCGACAAATGGAGCCCAACTTACCCACCATGCCCAATAGAATATCGTCCATGCTGACTGCCAGTTGTCTTGACCTTCATAAGCCTCACCCCATAGACCTAGCGGCACAACCACTGAAAGATAATTACCGATGTTTTCTAGAAAGCTGTCAAAGATGAAAAGCGTTGGGCCTAATACCACCATAAAACCAAGCAAAATAGCCGTCAAACCGATATTCACATCGCTTAAACGCTTAATACCCTTGTCCAAGCCCATCATAACAGAGCAAGCTGCAAGCACCGTCACAAAAGCGATCAAAGCGATTTGTATCGTTAGACTATTGGGAATCCCAAATAACCGCTCAAGTCCTGAGTTAATTTGCATTACTCCAAGACCAAGTGAGGTCACGACACCGAACATCGTGCCAAATACCGCCAAGATATCAACGGTATGTCCCCATGGACCATATATCTTTTTGCCCAATAGAGGATAAAGCGTCGAGCGAATTGATAACGGTAAACCACGGCGAAAATGAAAGTATGCTAGAGACAAAGCCACAATTGTATATAGTCCCCATGCATGAAACCCCCAATGCAAGAAAGTAATGTTCATCGCTTGCTTAGCGGCTTCTATCGTTTCTTTCTCACCAAGCGGTGGCGCCATAAAGTGGTATAGCGGCTCCGCTGTACCCCAATAGACCAGTCCGATACCAATACCAGCAGAGAACAGCATACCGATCCATGAAAATAGACTGTACTGCGGTGCTTCAGTTTGTGCGCCTAGGCGAATGTCACCATAACGGCTCATAGCCAAATAAACACACAGCACTAGAGCCACATTCACCAAAATCACGAAGAACCAACCGAATTTATCAGTAATAAATCCTTGTAAAAAACTGAATAACGTTCCAGCAGTCTCAGTGAACAGTGTTCCGAAAATAATGAATGCAATAATAAGTAGTGCAGAAATCATAAAAACAGGCTTACTCACCCGTGGGAAAGGACCTAATCTGTCAACCTTAACATGATCCATCTGTATATTAACCTTTACTGTTTGAAGAGATAACCTTAACAACTTACTAGATTACTATCAAACTTAATTCAATTACTTACACGTTCATCATTGACTGACACAAGTCTCAATGTATTTGATTATTAACAATATTTTTTCTAGGCCACGTCTTTTTATTGTGGTGACAATCGTAATAAGCCACTCTCGTTACCATCTTCTAACATCCAAACACTACCATCTACCGCCAGCACACTCCGGACGCGCTCACCCATATCGTATCGGTAACGTTCAAATGCTGTATTGTCATCATTGATAGCAACGATAACAAGCGATTGGGAGGACAAACCGCTGATCAGCATACTGCCTTGCCATGCTGGAAAGTCATTATGCGTACCCGAAGAGTAGATGCTCATCGATGAAGGTGAGATGACTGGCGTCCATGTGATTTTGGGCGCTTCAAACTCAGGCCGAGTATCATGATCTGGTATATCAATCCCCGAATAATTACGCCCGTTAGAGACAACTGGCCAGCCATAATTTTTACCTTTTTCAATCAAATTAAATTCATCACCACCTCTTGGACCCATTTCATGCGCCCACAATTTACCATTATCATCGAAAACCATACCCAATATATTGCGATGACCTACTGTCCAAAACTGCTTAGCAATGGCGTTCTCATTATTCACAAATGGATTGTCTGTTGGGATAGATCCATCAGCATTTAGACGTATGATTTTACCTAAGTTGACACTCATATCTTGCGCTGGCGTTTTTTCTTGGCGCTCGCCTGAGCTAATATATAAATATTGCCCGTCCGGTGAAAACAAGAGGCGATGACTGTAATGCCCTTGTCCTTTTACTTTTGGAGACTGCTCCCAGATTGGCGTAATAGCTTGCAAACTTGGTGTCCTGGTATCTAATCCTGTTAATCTTGCCTTGATAACTTTCGCACCAAATTTATTGCTATCAGCATCCGTCTCAACGTAGCTCAGATATATATTATTGGTACGAGCAAAGTCTGGTGCAATAACAATATCGCCTAAACCGCCCTGACCACCGTAAGCAACTTTTGGTACGCCAGTTACTGCTGTCTTGGCACCTGTTTCGGTATCGACCACAAATAACTCACCTGTCTTTTGTGTCACTAGTATTTTTTGTGGTTCGTTATCAACTTTAGGTAGGGCTGTCATCGCCCAAGGCTCATCAAAAGTTGCAACTGTTTCAGTAATGAATTTGGGTTTATCAGTATTCATGGAGGAATGAGCATCTGAGGTTTTGGCATCTTTATGCTCTACCAACTCTTCATTGCTATTGCCTGCTGTCTGATTGGAGCAAGCTGACGTGCTAAACAGCAACGCTGTCATGATTAAGGGTAAGATTAATGGCCTATTTTTCTGTTTTTTATTGCTCATCATCATGTCATCTCCCTTATTTTATATTTAAACCAGTTATAACATAACCAAAGTATGAAAACGGTAACATAATTATAGTGCACAACGAAAAACCCCTTAATTACCTATATAAAAAATAGGCAAGTAAGGGGTTGGGTTTTATTCAAAAAAACAGTTTAGAGCACTTGGTATTAGCTCACTCTAAGCTTATCAAAAGTCAATTTGTCATCCGCATCAACATCCACTTTAATGATATCTCCTGCAACAAAATCACCCGCTAACAGCTTCAATGATAATGGATTTTCGATTTCTTGTTGGATAGCGCGTTTTAGTGGACGTGCACCATACACAGGGTCATAACCGACTGCGACCAACTTATTCATTGCATCTGTTGATAGCTCGATATCCATCTCACGCTCATGTAGACGTTGACGCAAGCGATCTAACTGAATCGCTGCAATACCTGCCATTTGCGACATACCTAGTGGATGGAATACCACGATTTCATCAATACGGTTCACGAACTCTGGACGGAAGTGCTGCCCGACAGAATCCATGACCTCGGCTTTGATATCATCATAGCTCTCGCCGACCATCTCTTGAATTTTATGCGATCCCAAATTACTGGTCATAATAATGACGGTGTTTTTGAAGTCAACCACCCGGCCCTGTGAATCTGTCAAACGTCCATCGTCTAATACTTGCAATAAGATATTAAACACATCAGGGTGTGCTTTTTCGACTTCATCAAACAAAATCACACTATAAGGTTTACGGCGTACCGCTTCAGTCAAAGCGCCACCTTCTTCATAACCCACGTACCCTGGAGGCGCACCTACCAAGCGACTGACACTATGCTTCTCCATATACTCACTCATGTCGATACGTATAATCGAATCTTCACTATCAAACAAGAAGTTCGCCAATGATTTGGTCAACTCAGTTTTACCAACACCAGTAGGTCCAAGGAATAAGAACGATCCAGATGGACGATTAGGATCAGACAGGCCAGCACGACTGCGACGTACCGCATTTGCCACGGCTTGCACCGCCTCATCTTGACCAATCACACGCTCATGGAGCTTTTCTTCCATCTCCAGCATTTTGTCACGTTCGCCTTGCATCATTTTACTGACAGGAATACCTGTCGCAGCAGCAACGACTTCAGCAATCTCATTGTCTGTTACTTTGTTACGCAGCAACTTTACATTATTACCTTCACTTGTCTGCTCTTTTTGCTCTGCTAAATCAGACTCAGTGATACGACGCTCTAACTGTGGAATAGTTTCATACTGTAGCTTACTCATGGTCTCATAGTCGCCCTCACGGCTGGCTTTGTCATAAGCAATACGAGCTTTGTCCAACTCATCTTTTAACTGCTGACTGCCTTTGACTAATGCTTTTTCTGCTTGCCAAACTTCATTAAGATCCGCGTACTCTTTTTCTAGCTCTTCAATTTGACCATCGAGCACTTTACGCTCAGCTTTCGCACCAGCATCTTCTTCATTTTTGAGCACTTCACGCTGCATTTTTAGCTGAATCAAACGACTATCAAGCTTACCCAACGCTTCAGGCTTACTGTCCATCTCCATACGTAAGCGACTGGCCGCTTCATCAATTAAGTCAATCGCTTTATCGGGTAGCTTACGGTCAGTAATATAGCGATGGCTCATACGTGCCGCCGCAATGATGGCGCTGTCTTGAATATCGACACCATGATGCAGCTCGTAACGCTCTTTTAGACCACGTAATATCGCAATGGTGTCTTCTACAGTTGGCTCATCGACTAAAACTTTTTGGAAACGACGCTCAAGCGCAGCATCTTTTTCGATATATTGACGATATTCATCCAGTGTCGTCGCTCCAACGCAGTGCAGCTCACCACGTGCTAGCGCAGGCTTTAGCATGTTGCCAGCATCCATTGCACCTTCAGATTTACCTGCACCCACCATGGTATGCAGCTCATCGATGAATAAAATGACATTGCCTTCTTGCTTGGCCAAATCACTCAGCACACTTTTGAGACGCTCCTCAAATTCACCGCGGAATTTTGCACCCGCAATCAGAGCACCTAGATCTAACGATAGCACCTCTTTACGGCGTAAACCTTCTGGTACGTCACCATTAACAATTTTTTGGGCCAATCCTTCGACGATAGCTGTTTTACCAACACCTGGCTCACCAATCAATACTGGGTTGTTTTTGGTACGACGAGACAATACTTGAATGGTGCGGCGAATTTCTTCATCACGACCTATCACGGGATCAAGCTTGCCAAGCTCCGCCTGTTCGGTCAGATTAATGGTATATTTGTTTAATGCATCACGCTGGTCTTCAGCATTTTGGTTATTAACGGTGTCATCACCACGTAACTCCTCAATCACTGCTTTTAATTTGCTTGCTGTTACGCCAGCACTTTCAAATATTTTTTTAGTTTCGCCCTGTTCAGACAGCGCCAATATTACCCATTCAGTGGCAATAAAATCATCATCTTCTTTTTGCGCTTGACGATCGGCTAAATTTAAAATTTTAACCGAGTTTGGGTTTAAATTAACATCTCCTGTCGGCTCCGATATGGTTGCCTGATTATCAAGTGCCTTTGCCACGCCATTCTTTAAAGCAGGAATAGACGCACCTGCTTGTTGACAGATAGACAAATTGGATTCATCTTGCAGCAATACAGCAAGCAAATGCACAGGATCAATTCCCGTATGATCACGACCTAGTGCTAAACTCTGAGCTTCTTGAATAGCAGACTGCAGTTTTTGGGTAAATTTTTCAAATCTCATATTCGTATCCTTTTATAATTAGTATTGTCAGTCGCTTTTCTAGCGTTCAGCGATGACTATTATCTGTCATTTATATAAGGTATATATATAATTATTTCAAGCCAATTATCAAACAAAGCCCTACTACTAGCAATGATATTTGCTAAGAGCTATTAATTAATAGCATTAAAATGTAATTTTAAGTTCAGATTAACAGTTTTTTAGAAGAAAATATGCAGAATGGTTTAAAAAAGAAAGGTGAATATAAGTATGAAAGATAGGGCATTTTGAGCATTTAACGAATTTCATGCCCTATATTTTTTTTAGGATTGATTGTATGTTGAAAGTGTTCATCGCTCTACTCTACAATCTCAATGGTAGTACCAATCTTTACCGCGGCCATAATCTCGTCCATTTCGTCATCAGTAACAGCAATACAGCCGTCCGTCCAATCATACTTCTGATTGATAGAGGCTAGATGACCAAAGCCGTTCATCTGTCCATGGATCATAATATCTCCACCCGGACTGACGCCCAATTGCTGAGCACGTGCTTTATCAGCTGCATTCGGATAGCTAATATGAATAGAGCGATGAGCAATAGAATTTTCGTTTTTATAATCTAAGGTATAAGTACCAACTGGTGTACGCTGATCGCCCTCTTGCTGCTTGTGACCGACTGGACTGTCGCCCAATGCAATATGATACGTACGAATCACATCGTCACCACTCAATAATTGCAAACGGCGCTCGGACTTATCAACGAACACTTTATCAATCACCACATCAGCGATAGGTTGATTACTTACCACTTCCAAAGTACTACTGCTACCCGCAGAAGCGCGTGTCATATAATTAAAAGCAATGCTGCTGATAATCGTCACCACCCCAACGCTTATCAAGACAAGTAATGAGCGATAAGTACGATTACGCGATAATGCCATGACAAAAACCCCTCTGATATGAATGATTGCAAATAGCTATCATCGTAATATATCAAAGCTTGTCGCTTGCTAATGTGTAAAGTATATGAAAAATCACACTCGCTTGGTCATTGAATACAGATAATTACACCATACGAATAGCACCATCTAAGCGGATGACTTCGCCATTGAGATAGGCGTTATCGATGATATGGAGGACAAGTTTGGCAAATTCATTTGGCGCGCCCAAACGCTTAGGATAAGGAACGGCTGCCTCTAATTGCTCACGCGCTTTTTCGGGGATACTATCCATCATCGGTGTGGCAAAAATACCAGGCGCAATCGTCATCACTCGAATACCGTGGCGCGTCAACTCACGTGCTAGCGGCAAGGTCAAACCCACCACGCCTGCCTTAGAAGAAGAGTAGCTAGCTTGCCCCACTTGACCATCAAAAGCAGCGATAGAAGCTGTATTGATGATAACACCTTGATCTGCATTTTTATTATCTTGGTGATCGCTGGCTACGCGCTTAGCAATACTGGCTGCGACCAAACGCGCAACGTTAAACGAGCCGATAAGATTGATATTCACACCGCGACTGAATGACTCAAGATCAGCAGGGTTGTTATCACGATCTAGTAATTTTTGTACGACAGCGATACCTGCACAGTTGATTGATCCTTGCAAACCACCGAACGCTTTTTCTGCCAACTCAACAGCCGCTTGCACTTCATCGCCACTGGTGACATCACAACGTACAAAACGTGCCCTATCACCCAACTCAGTGACCAATGACTGTCCAGCTGACTCGTTTAGATCAGCGATGACGATATTGCCGCCTTGAACGACGATAGCACGAGCCACTGACTCCCCAAGACCTGACGCACCACCAGTAACTAAAAAGCTGTGTTTTTCAATTTGCATAATTATTCCTTTAATTAGTACTTTAATTAGTATTTTTAGTAAATTATTTCTTGATTTTCCTAATGAATTGATACGTTGACGTACTGATACTTAATCTTTAATTCAGTCGCCAAACACTATAATAACTACTGTCATAAACACTGTCATCGCTAAGCTAATGATAAACTTCGTAGTAAAAATCGCTGGATTTTACCACTAGGCGTTTTTGGTAACTCTGTCACAAACTCGACCTCGCGCGGATAAGCATGAGTAGATAGACGTTTGCGTACCAGTTCTTGGATTTCTTTGGCAATGTCATTACTACCCTCGATGCCGTCTTTTAGCACCACATAAGACTTAATAGTATGACCACGTACTTTATCTGGCACACCTACCGCTGCCGACTCTGCGACTGCTGCGTATTCGAGTACCGTGTTTTCGACATCGGTGGGTCCGACGCGATAACCTGCAGTAATAATGATGTCATCATCACGCCCTGAAAACCAATAACTGCCATCACTATGGCGCTCGACCACATCGCCTGTCAGATAGTAGTCACCTACAAAGGCTTGTTTTTCATTCCAACTATAACCGCGGAAATAAAATGCAGGTGACTGACTGACAACGACTGCTAACTGCCCTTGTTCACCATCTGGCAATACATTCATATCGTCATCTAATACCACTAGTGTATGCCCTGGTAGCGCCATACCCATCGACCCAGTAGGGCACTCATGTGCTAATGCATGATGTGCGCAGCAAGTCATACCAGTTTCTGTTTGCCCATATTGGTCTTTTACTTGGCACTCTAGATAGGTTTCAACCCAGTTGACAACTTCTGTATTCAACGTCTCGCCTGCCGAATTGGCACAACGTAAAGACAGCTTGCTGGTGATATCGTCACGATCATCCTCAAACACACCGCTAGATTTCATCATACGAAAGGCTGTTGGTGAAGACGCCAAATTAGTAATCTTGTGACGCTCCATGAAGCCACGCGTATTAATCGCGTCAAACCCCGCTTCATTAAAATAAGTGGTGACGCCTAATAGTAGCGGTCCTGTAATGGCATAGTACAAGCCATACGCCCAACCTGGATCTGCCATGTTCCAATATTGATCATCTTCGCGTAGGTCGATGGCGTAGCGCATATATAAATAAAAAGCAGACAATGCCGCTAACGGCACGCTGACACCTTTTGACTTACCCACCGTACCAGAGGTAAACATTTGCAAGAATGGTGCATCAGTATTGAGCGACAAAGGTTCTAAAGTTTTTGACTGCGCTGACATTGACTCAGCATAATGCTCATCACCCCAAGTCTCAGAATCCACAGCGCTACCCACCAATACCATTTTGGTTTGCTCAGCCAAATCTTCAAACTTGTCACGGTTTTCTTGATTGGTAAAAACAACTTTGGTATTCGCTTTGTCCATTCGATATTTAATCGAATCATAACCAAAGGCAGTAAATAACGGTTGATAAACTGCGCCAATACGCCATGTTGCTAATACAACGATGAGCAACTCAGGTGTGCGTGGTAACATGGTTGCAACTTGGTCACCAACCTGTACGCCATAAGACAGTAATAAATTAGCAACTTGCGCACTCGCTACATCTAGCTCAGCAAAGCTCATACGAGTCACCTTTCTGGCAGTATCTTCATGCACCAGCGCGATGTTATCACCGCGACCATCACGTACGTGACGACCACAGCATGCCATATAAGCGTTTAATCGATCATCAATATGCTTGCCAAATATTTCTGACAGCAGCGATTCCCTATCAAAATTATTATAGTAATCGGTATAGTTTTTTGGTGTGATCGTAGTGTTTACATCAACGTTTGTAGCAGTAAGAGTGGCGGTATTCATAAGCTAATCCTTTAGCAAAATCGAGTAATAAATAAAACGCGTATTACGAAATGATCACATCCTATAGACCATCTAATATGTACTATTAGTAACGCATATTTATAATTATTTCAATACATAACGTATCATTTTTATAAATTAGTCATTTACGGCTTATAGCTAATTCCATTTAAAT
>NZ_JBQSXG010000031.1:0-29930 GCF_052378005.1 Psychrobacter sp. AOP31-B2-9 | reverse complement strand
TTATAAAAGATCTATAATAGACCTCTTGCAAAAGTAGTTGTAAGACACAAAGTATATTATTGAACTCTACTTACTTAATAGATATGCCAAACATAGATAAGCTACTCAAACAAAGTAACGCTGGTTTTAAACGCTACACTGGCATTCATAAAGCCACCTTTTATGACATGCTTGAGGCCATGCAAAAGCATGAAGCATCTAAGACCAAATCAGGTAGACCAAGTGTGCTCAGTCTTAAGGAGCAGATACTACTCGCCCTGACTTATTGGCGTGAATACCGCACGCTTTATCATATCAGTATGGACTTTGGTATTCATGAGTCTTCTGCTAGCCGTATCATTCGTAAAGTAGAAGACACACTGATTGACTCTGGCAAGTTTGAATTGCCTAAAAAGCTGCCTAGTCGT
This sequence comes from Psychrobacter sp. AOP31-B2-9, assembly GCF_052378005.1. Lineage (NCBI taxonomy): Bacteria > Pseudomonadati > Pseudomonadota > Gammaproteobacteria > Moraxellales > Moraxellaceae > Psychrobacter > Psychrobacter sp. AOP31-B2-9. The sequence continues at coordinate 29,523 of NZ_JBQSXG010000031.1, read as the reverse complement.
GTCGATGAGGACATCAATTGGTCAGTCGTCATTGTCGATGCTACCGAAACCCCTATTGAGCGTCCAAAAAAAACCAAAGAGACTACTACAGCGGTAAGAAAAAACAACACACCTTAAAAGCGCAGGTTATCGTTCATTGGCAAACTGGTTTGATACTTGATGTGCAAACCTGTAAAGGGTCAATCCACGATTTTAAGCTGTATAAAGATACTTGTCCTGATTGGTTACCTGAGAATACTAACTATCTAGCAGACAGTGGTTATCAAGGGTTAGCAAAGCTACATAACCAAACTTTCACACCATTTAAGAAACCTCGTGGTGGTCAGTTATTGGAGATATGCAAACAGGCCAATCACTATCTGGCAAGGTTCCGTATTGTGGTTGAGCACAAAATAGGCTTAATCAAGTTGTTTAAAATCGTGGCTCATAAATATCGCAACCGTCGTCAGCGCTATGATCTTAGAATGAAGCTGTTTGCTGGTATCATTAATTCCGAGCTTAAACTATGACTTTTGCAAGAGGTCTATTCAATGCCAAGTTTTGTTCATACCGTACCTTTATGTACAGCCGTCCTGCTCTCACTTAGTATCAGTGCTTGTAAGCCTACAAGCACTGCCGTCAGTAATAGTGACACAGAAAACTGGTCATGCCAGTCTCAAGATGCGCCGTTTTCTTACAGTGCTTGTCGCATTACAGCGGAAGCATTGAGCGATGGACGTTACGCATTAAAGCTGTTTTGGCAGCAGTCTGAGAGTGATGAGCCACTGCTGACTTTCGATAACTTATTATCGACTTTACCAGACAATCAAACACTGAGCTTTGCCACCAATGCAGGTATGTATAATAAAGACTATGCGCCGATTGGCTATACCACTATTGAAGGCAAAGAAGTTCGCGCGTTGAACCTCAATGAAGGTGGCGGTAATTTTCATTTACTGCCCAATGGGGTCATGTGGTGGGATAAGTCTGGGAAGGTACAAATCACGGAAAGCAACGCCTTAGATGAGCTGCTTAAAAATGGTGAAGCACAGCCATGGTATGCCACCCAATCTGGCCCAATGCTGGTTATCAATAACGAGATACATCCACAATTCAAACCTGACAGCACCTCACTCAAGATTCGTAATGGTGCAGGCGTTTGTAGTGATGGCAGTATACAGTTTGTGAATAGCGATGAGCCTGTCAGCTTTTATGAGTTTGCTGAACTGTTTAAAGACGATTTAAGCTGCCCAAATGCGCTGTTTTTAGATGGTGGTATTGCGTCGGCATTATACGCACCCAGTATTGATAAACATGATAAAAAAGAGATGGGCGTTATGATTGGCGTGGTAGAGACTGGTATTGAATAAATGCTTTTAGCTTATTTCGATACTGACTTATGATGCCAAATGCTTTTCATGCGCCAATCGTATTTCTGCAGCAAGTTTTAGCCATTCGTGATTCAAAAATCTTTTATAAAATTGTGCTTGAAGCTTTATTTTGAAACGATAGAATCGACTGGCATTAAACTGCTGCAAGTGATGATTTATATCATTGATAAAACAGTCTTCATTAAATCCCGACCAAACAGTAGGTATTGGCATAAGAAGATTACCAATACAAATAGGGGCAACTTCAAAATAGAGCATATACTCTAACGCTATAATATCAACGTGTGCCACTCGCCTAGCGATAAACTCATAAGATATCTCAGTGTCTAAAAATAGATCTGATAATGCGACCCACACGGCTTCTTGATTATTTAACCTACCCATAATTAGGGCGTGTTGAGCATTCAAATATTAGGACTGCTGATCGCTAAAATTGCACCAAACTAGGCGCAAGTCGACGATAATGTCGAGACCTTGGCTAGGATTGCAACAACGTTTGGGGTGATTTTAGCCTCAGCCTTGAGAACGGCTCCAGCAAAGCACTGCTTTGCCCGTTTGCAAGGCGAGAGCTATGCTCGAGTGGAGGGCAGTACTCTTTTTTGCCAATACATGGCGAAATTGTTTAACCTAGAATGACTAGGTATCAAAAATTTCACTGCATATTGTCTAAAAAATAGTCACTGCCAGCACCACATTTGAATGTTCAACACGCCCTAACCTTATAGCGTCTTTCAGCTCTGGTCTTAACGAGCCAAATAACCCGTCATTTCTTCCACGCCATGCAATGTCATAGGGTACATTTTATTGTCCATTAATTTTTTTATCTCAACGATGGTCTGCGTATATTGCCAGTAAGCAGGATTTTCTGGATTCAGCCAAGCCACTTTATCAAAATGAGCCAATACCCGTGTCAGCCATACAATACCTGCCTCATCATTCATATATTCCACACTGCCACCCACTGTCATGAGCTCATATGGCGACATGGATGCATCACCGACGAATATCACGCGATACTCCCGCCCATATTTATTTAGCAGCTCATACGTTGACATCGGCGCGCTATGACGGCGATTGTTGTCTTTCCACACATAGTCATACAGACAGTTATGGAAATAGAAAAACTCTAAAGTTTTGAATTCATTTTTTGCTGCAGAAAACAATTTCTCAAGCGCCTCAACATGGATATCCATACTGCCGCCCACATCAAACAGCATCAGCACTTTGACACGATTACGGCGCTCAGCCTGCATGTGAATATCGAGCACGCCTTTTTTTGCCGTGCGTCTGATGGTCTCATGAATATCAAGCTCATCAGCACTACCAGTACGGGCAAACTGACGCAGATTACGCAGTGCCATCTGTAGCTGACGGGTTCCTAATTGATTGTCATCATCTAGATTACGATATTTACGCTGCTCCCAGACTTTGGCCGCGCTGCGCTTACGTGACTCACCACCGACCCGAACGCCTTCTGGATGATCGCCATAAGCACCAAACGGTGAAGTGCCGCCAGTACCGACCCATTTACTACCGCCTTGATGGCGCTCTTTTTGTTCTTTAAGCCGCTCCTCCAGTGCTTTCATCAGCTCTTCGAGCGAGCCATATTTTTTTAGCAGTCGCCGCTGCTCTTCGGTCAGGTTTTTTGGGTCAAGCTTTAAGTCGAGCCACTCTTTCGGCACGTCCGTCAGCTTAGCCAATAGCTCGTCCATATCTAAACTATCGACACCCTCAAAATAATCTGCCATGGCGCGATCGAATTTATCAAAATGGCGCTCGTCTTTGACCATGCACAGCCGAATGAGCCGATACATGTCTTCGCGACTGGCAAAGGTAGTCAGCGATGAGTCTTCAGGATGCGGCTGCATCATCAGTCCTTTATCTAACGCCGCATTGAGGTCGAGCAGCTCGCGTGTACTGACTGGCACGCCGTAAGTACGCAAAGTGTAGAATAGTTTTATGAACATAAGAGTCGCATCACTTATTGGCTGATATGGTTATGATTTTGGCATTGGCACTCATGTTTATCATGGCTAATTTTTATCATAGCTACAACGCCCATACTCACGTTTAACGACGCATCATATTGGCAAAGCGCTGCAATAGGCTCACATCGGCTTCGTTTTTCAGTAACGCACCATACAACGGAGGAATTGACTTTTCACCGCGCAAGTTTTCTTCCAACTCGTTTTGTGCCATGTCATCAGCCAATAATAGCGTTAACCAATCGACCAATTCAGACGTTGATGGACGCTTTTTAAGTCCTTGAATATTACGCAGCTTATAAAAGATATCGAGCGCATCATTGACCAGTTTTTCTTGAATATCAGGGAAATGTACCTCGATGATTTGACGCATGGTTTGCTCTTCAGGAAAGTCAATATAATGAAAAAAGCAACGACGCAAAAACGCATCCGGCAACTCTTTTTCATTGTTCGACGTGATAATGACCACTGGGCGCTGCTCAGCCGTAATGGTCTCACCCGTCTCATACACATAAAAAGACATCTTATCTAGCTCATGCAGCAAGTCATTTGGGAACTCAATATCGGCTTTATCGATCTCATCAATCAATAACACCGTACGCTCTGTACTGGTAAAGGCATCCCATAGTTTGCCAGGCTTGATATAGTTGGCAATGTCATAAACCTTGTCATCACCCAATTGTGAATCACGCAGGCGCGATACCGCATCATATTCATATAGCCCTTGCTCGGCCTTAGTCGTCGATTTGACATGCCAAGTGATGAGCGGCATACCCAAACTCTCTGCTACTTCTTCGGCTAGTAGCGTCTTACCTGTACCTGGCTCACCTTTAATAAGCAGAGGTTTTTGCAAGGTCATCGCTGCATTGACCGCTAGCTGTAAATCATCAGTCGCAATATAATTGCTGGTTCCAGTAAAGCTTTTGTGAGTTTTATCAGTCATGCTCATAATCGAATCTCAGTTATTGTTATTCATTCAGGCTGTCAGAAGCCATCAAGTCATTAAAGGCAATTAGTGGAAAATAAACAATCATTTAGATTAGCACAGCCACACGTATTGCCAAAATACTCATGCGTTCGCAATTGCTAAACAACCCGATACAAAAACACGCTCCCATAAAAAAAGACACGCAAGGTGTCTTTTTTTATGGGATATTTTATTACGTTAACGCTTTAAATGTTTTTAATAGGCTTATTATTAACAACCATTTTATAACTTGTCTGACTTTTCTATTTTAGGTTTTTTAGTTAAGCTGCTGTCTTTTTTGAAACCAAAATCTGTTTCAGTATCAGAGGCCAAAGGCGTTTTAGGAGATTGCTGATCAATATCAGACGATTTTGTCAAATTGGCATTCTCTGGTAAATAACTACCTGTCGTCAGCTGCATCGTCGCTTGCGTATCTTCTGCACTTTTTCTACGGGCTTTTTCTAAGCTCGATTCAAAAGCACCACGGATAAGCTGCCAAATAAAACCAACAAACAATCCCGCCACTAGCACCACCAATATCGGTACCATACCAGCGATCGCGCCAGCAAAGTCTTTCATCATAATGGAATAGACCACATGAATACTAGCAGGTGCTAACACACTAGGGTCGTTCAGAGCCGTACTAGGCGCTAATAAAACAGCGAATAGTACCATCCACGTCATTCCACCCAATGGTTTGGGCAGCATACGAGCGACCAATAACCACAATATCAATACGATGATAACACCACCAAGATAAGCATACATTGGCAAATCTGCAGCTGGGACGTCTTTAACCATCTGCCCCCACCAAATAGCAATCTCGCCGAGAATATCACTGAGTGCTTCCAGTGGTAAAAGATGTACGATATTTTTTAACCAGTCCATGCGCGTTTCACTACCTGCGTTTATAAATCGTGCGTCAAGTTCTCGTGTTTACAGGTAAACAGTCCATACTACCCTACTATAAATAACACTGAACACATCATCAACATGCACACTTGATAGGCTGCTAGTTTATCACGACTTTCTACCAAAATGCATGTGGCCAAATGTTTATCAGACGTTTTATTGATTGCTTTCTAAAAAAAATATTTAAAACCATTAGACTACAAACCTTACAGGGTTAAGGCTTTAGTCGTAAATACTGTCTTGTGCTTCACGTGCCCGTAGCTCTGCTTGGCGGCGCATGACATCTTGAGGTGGCAACTGCACAAAATAGCCTTGTGACTGCAATTTTGCCAATACTTCCTCTTTGTCGACACGAGCCAGCGATGGCCTAGTAGCCAAATCCAGATGCATGACAAACTGGCTACGACCTAATCCTGCACGGAAATCTTTGGGCAATACCCCAAGCCAGTCTTTAATTTCGTCGGTATCATCAGGATAATCGGGACGTGCAATATAAATGTACATATCGTCATGTTTTGGAAATTTATAAATATCGCAATGCATAAAAACAACCTATCGGAAACTATCGCCATAGATTAGCATATTTCGGGTAAATATCAGTAGTCGCTTTGCGTTTTGGTATGGTAAACCATGCTAAAAATTTACGAAATAATTAAAATGATTCAATAATCATAAAACCACTCTATTTATCTATACAAGTATTCATAACTTTCATAGATAAATAGCGATTATGCTTATAAAAAGCCGTTTTTGCTAAAATTATCGATTTTAATGCGGCTAATGACTTGTAAAAACACCATTAACCTTTCATAATAAAGGCGTTTTTCAGGAGAGAGTTTGTCAGCACAATCTCGTATCAAGCCGCATTGGTCATACGACGTATATAATTGCTGCACAACCACCGAAGGCGCATCCACCCTGCCAATCGCTCAGGTAAAAGGACTGAAAAACAAATGTCATTATTTGTTTAGTTGTATGCCATCAAGCGTGCATGACACACAAACATAAGGCATAACAAATCTGGAGAGCGGTAAAAACGGACGACGTTTTACCCACCGAAGGGGAGAAAACACGCTATCATCAGTTATCGGTTTGTATTAAAACTCATAAATGCTGGCTCGTGTTGAAAATCTCAGGTCACAGGACAGATAGGGCTATTACTTAAACCGACGTTCAGCGTCCGTTTGGTTTACAGCTTTCTATTTATTCTCTGTGCCACCCTTTGATGTAATATTTGCATCTTGCAATGTTGCTTCTCACTACTATGATAATGCGCATTAACTTTTATACTGTTATCCAGTATGGACTGATGCACACATAAGGATTTGTTATGACCAATACTCAAGATAGCCACTCTCCGCACACGTCTACCCCTCAACGCACCCCCCTTTATCAGTCGCATGTCGATAGCGACGGCAAACTGGTGGATTTTTCTGGTTGGGAATTGCCCATTCATTATGGTTCACAAATTGAAGAGCATGAAGCCGTTCGTACAGATGCAGGCATGTTTGATGTCTCACATATGGTCGTGGCTGATATCAAAGGCAGCGATGCCAAAGCTTGGCTACAAAAACTACTGGCTAATGATGTCGATAAGTTAAAAATCGTTGGTAAAGCGCTTTATTCTGGCATGCTCAATGAGCAAGGTTGTGTCATCGATGACCTTATCGTGTACCTGATGAATGCAGAAGCTACCGAATACCGTATCGTCTCAAATGCAGCCACACGTGATAAAGACATGGCACAGTTTAATAAAGTCGCTGAAGGGTTTGATATTACCATCACTGAGCGCCCAGAGCTTGCGATGATTGCCGTTCAAGGCCCTAATGCTGTTGACAAACTGGCACAAGCCAAACCTAAATGGGCAGATACTCTAGCAGGGCTCAAGCCTTTCGTCGGTGCGGACTTAACCGATATCGAAGGCACCGATTGGTTCGTTGCGCGTACTGGCTATACAGGTGAAGATGGTGTCGAAGTGATTATGCATGGTGATGATGCGCCAGCGTTCTTTGAGCAATTAAAAGCCAATGGCATTAAACCTGCAGGCCTTGGTGCACGTGATACCTTGCGTATGGAAGCAGGTATGAACCTATACGGTCATGACATGGACGAAACGATCAGCCCCTACGAGTGCAACATGGGTTGGACGCTAGCGTTAAAAGACGATCGTGACTTCGTTGGCCGTACTGCCATGATCAGCAAACGCAAGCAGTCAAAAGACGACAATACCGCCATGAAACAAGTGGGCCTGCTGCTAACGAGTCGCGGTGTATTACGTGAAGGCATGACAGTCACCATCAATCAAGGCACAGCCAACGAGCAAACTGGCATCATTACCAGTGGCACATTCTCCCCTAGCCTCAAAAACTCCATTGCGATTGCCCGTGTTCCTGCCAGCGTATCAGAAGAAGATAACGTTCAAGTTGATCTCCGTGGCAAAGGTAAATTCGTTGATGTACGTGTTCTTAAGTTACCATTTGTCCGTAACGGTAAGCAGCAGTTTGACTCATAGGCTTTATAAATTCTATTATTAGCCTCGATTGGATTTAGCTTCCACTATTTTTGTTAATTAACCTCTATCAATTAGGAGAGAAAACATGAGCAACATTCCAGCAGAACTAAAGTATATCGCTAGCCACGAATGGCTACGCCTAGAAGACGATGGTACGATCACTATCGGTATTACTGACCACGCACAAGACCTATTGGGTGATGTGGTGTTTGTTGAATTACCAGACGTCGGTGACATCATCGCTGTTGATGATGAAATCTCAGTGGTTGAATCAGTAAAAGCAGCCTCTGACGTTTATGCTCCTATTTCAGGTGAAGTCGTTGCGATTAATGAAACGCTAGAAGATGATCCTGAAATCATCAACTCTGACCCATATGGTGAAGGTTGGTTCTTTAGAGTAAAACCTGACAATATCGCTGACTACGAAGCATTAATGACTGCTGATGAGTACGAAAACGAGCTATAAAAACACGCTTATAATCTAACATTAGTATTCAAGCGCATTATCATAAGAGACACATATTATCGCAGATACTGGCATTCGTTGGTATCTGCACGCACCACCTTAATAATCATTGCTAGATTTATAAATTCCAACTGCTAACAAATGTATTCGTATTAATCACTTATCAGACATATTGAAGAAATCCCATCAATCATGACTCAAGTTGATCTCTCAATCCCCAGCACGGATCCTAATATGAACCTCAGTACGAACCTCAGTACCGACAGTCAAAACAGTGTAGCTACGCCTAGTCATACGCCGCAGCTACAAGCGTTTCGTGATGTAGTTGAATCACGCCGTTCAATTCGCCGTTTTACAGACACCCCTATCCCTGATGATGTGCTAGTAGACTGTCTGCGCTTGGCCATACTAGCACCGAACTCTAGCAACTTACAGCCGTGGGAATTCTATGTCATCGATGATGCTGATAATCGCAAACGTGCGGTAAAGAACTGCATGAATCAAAATGCAGCAAAGACATCAGCACGATTAATTGCGGTGGTTGCTCGTACCGACACTTGGAAAAGTCATGCTCAGAAAATCCTACGTGAATACCCTGACAAACCCGTACCAAAAAAAGTCAAAGGCTACTATACCAAAATCGTCACACTGACTTTTTTACGAGGTCCAGCCAACGTGGTATCAGTAGCAAAATGGGGGGCAACTCAAGCAATAAGACGTTTAAAAGGTCCTATCAAGTCTCCCTACTACACGTTTGAAGACACCAAAAACTGGGCAACCAACAACACTGCACTAGCGGCTGAAAATCTAATGCTTGCACTACGAGCACATGGGTTTGACAGCTGTGCGATAGGCGGCTTCGATGAGCCAGCCATGAAACAACTATTAAATCTAGGTGACGATCAACACATCGTTATGATGATTGGTGCTGGTGAGCGTGCTGATGATGGCGTTTACAACACCCAGTTCCGTTTCGATCAAAATCAGTTTGTACACTATGTGTAATACATAAATACGTAGTCTACTAGCTGATTGTTTAATGCCACAGACCGTTATTTTTAGTTAACTCCTTTATTACTCCCTTAACCAAGGACTATCATGACTATTTCTCAAAACCCAACGTTTGATACTTTTCAAGGACTATTCAATGAAGCGGAATTTGTCTACCGCCATTTAGGATCGAATGAGACCAAGCAAGCTGATTTGCTGAGTGCTGTTGGTTATCAGGATATGGCAAGCTTTATCAATGATACCGTGCCTGAGCCAGTACGTTTGCACAAAGCGTTAGACCTACCAGTGGCGATGAGTGAGCATGCCGCCTTAGCTAAATTGCGTACGATGGCAGATGATATCACTGTTAAAAAGAGCTATATCGGTCAAGGGTATTCTCCTGTGCGTATGCCTGCTGTCATTCAGCGTAACGTCCTTGAAAATCCAGGTTGGTACACCGCTTATACCCCTTATCAAGCAGAAATCGCCCAAGGTCGTCTAGAAGCACTGCTTAACTTTCAACAAGTGTGTATTGACCTAACTGGTCTTGAGATGGCTGGTGCGTCATTGCTTGATGAAGCGACTGCAGCGGCTGAAGCGATGGCGATGTCAAAGCGTGTGAGTAAGAGCAAATCCATACAGTTTTTTGTGGATGAGCGTGTCTACCCACAGACTCTAGATGTCATCAATACCCGTGCCAAGTACTTTGGTTGGGAAGTGGTCGTTGGCGATTTTGAAACCGCCACATCAGGCGATTATTTCGGGGCATTATTTCAATACGTTGGGGCCGAAGGTGATGTCAAAGATTTGACGGATGTCATCGCAGCTGTCAAACAAAACAAAACGTACGTCAGTGTCGTCAGCGATATCATGAGTTTGGTATTACTCAAGTCGCCAGCTGATATGGGTGCAGATGTGGCACTTGGTAGCACGCAACGCTTTGGTATTCCAATGGGCTTTGGTGGTCCACATGCCGCTTATTTTGCTTTCTCTGATAAAGCCAAACGCTCAGCGCCTGGCCGTATCATCGGTGTATCAAAAGATTCGCAAGGCAATACAGCACTTCGTATGGCTCTGCAAACTCGTGAGCAGCATATCCGCCGCGAAAAAGCCAACTCAAACATCTGTACGTCACAAGTATTGCTCGCCAACTTAGCGGGTATGTATGCCGTTTATCATGGCCCAACTGGCGTTAAACGTATTGCCACACGTATTCATGCCTTTGCCACTGCCTTTGCCAATATCATCACAAACACGAATGACAGCAACCTAAAAGTCGTGCACGATCAGTTCTTTGATACTGTTGTTATTGATTGCGGTTCAGAAAAGCTTGCAACCCAAATTTTTGAAAATGCGGACAATGTTGGTTATAACTTATGGCGTCTTGGCGATAGCAAGCTTGCCGTTGCCTTTAGTGAAACCAGCGACCAAACAGACTTTAACGTCTTGACACAGCTATTTGTTAGCAAAGCGCATGACTTACCTAAAGCTGCTAGCGTATCGCTTGATAGTGCACACTTACGTACTGATGCTATCTTAACGCATCCGGTATTTAACTCACATCATACCGAGCACGAAATGCTGCGCTACTTAAAATCGCTTGAAGACAAAGATTTGGCGATGAACCGCAGTATGATTTCTTTGGGTAGCTGTACCATGAAACTGAATGCCACCAGTGAAATGCTACCGATTACTTGGCCTGAGTTTGCCAATGTGCATCCTTTTGCACCACGAGATCAAGTCACTGGCTATATCGCCATGATTGATAGCTTACAAGACCAACTCAAAGCCATTACTGGTTTTGATGATGTCTCTATGCAACCAAACTCTGGTGCATCAGGTGAATATGCAGGCCTGCTTGCTATTCGTCGTTATCATGAGTCTTTGGGTGAGACTGGTCGCGATGTTTGCCTCATTCCTCAGTCAGCACACGGTACCAATCCAGCTACCGCTATGATGATGGGCATGCAAGTGGTCGTGGTCAAAACTGACGACAATGGTAACGTAGATATCGATGACCTAACGGCCAAATGTGAAGAACATAGCGCACGCCTAGGTGCTTTGATGATTACGTATCCATCGACTCATGGTGTGTTCGAAGAAGGTATCCGCCATATTTGCGACTTGATTCATAATCATGGTGGTCAGGTTTATATGGATGGCGCTAACATGAATGCGCAAGTTGGCATGATGCAGCCTGCAGACGTTGGTGCTGATGTATTACACATGAACTTGCACAAGACTTTCTGTATCCCTCATGGCGGCGGTGGTCCAGGTATGGGTCCTATCGGCATGAAGGCGCATTTAGCACCATTTATGGCAAACCATGCCCTAAGCCCTGTCCATAATGCACAAAAAGACTGCTCAGCCGTCTCAGCAGCACCTTATGGTTCAGCGAGTATCTTGCCTATCTCATGGATGTACATTGCCATGATGGGACGCGATGGCTTGCTAAAAGCGACTGAAATGGCGCTACTCAATGCCAACTATGTCGCAGCCGAGCTAAAAGATCACTACCCTGTCCTATATACTGGCAAAAACGGCCGCGTCGCTCACGAATGCATCATCGATATTCGCCCATTAAAAGCAGAGACTGGCATCACAGAAAGCGATATCGCTAAACGCTTGATGGATTATGGCTTCCACTCACCAACGATGAGCTTCCCTGTAGCTGGGACATTGATGATTGAGCCGACAGAGTCTGAGTCAAAAGAAGAGCTGGATCGCTTTATCAGTGCGCTACAATCTATCAAAGCTGAGGCTCTAAAAGCCAAAGCCGGAGAAGATGGTTGGACACTAGAAGACAACCCATTAGTCAATGCACCGCATACTGCTGCGATGGTTACTAGCGGTGAATGGAGCTATCCATACAGCCGTGAGACTGCTGCATTCCCATTGCCATATATCCGCGCCAATAAATTCTGGCCAAGCGTGGCTCGTATCGATGATGTGTATGGTGATAAGAATCTAATGTGCTCTTGCCCAAGTATCGAAAACTATATGTAATTGCCGCTTTTGATAAAGTATAGATAGTTTTTATAAAAAACCTCCAAGTCAGTAGCTGATTTGGAGGTTTTATTTTATTGATGCATTATTAAGCAACATTGGTAAATAATGATAGTATTGATCCATATTACGATTCATATTACAAAGTTACTTTCACTATGTTGGAGCAAACATGCCACAAAAAAGCCGCGTCATTCTGATTCACGGTCTGCACCAAACTGCGTTGATTATGCGACCTTTGGCTAAGCGCTTACAAGCGGCAGGGTGTGTAACTCATCAGTATGGCTACCGTAGTATGCGAGATGGTATCAAAACCAATAGCGCACGTCTTAATGCGTGGCTGGAGGAAAACCATCACCCTGACCAACCGATAGATTTGGTCGGTCATAGTTTGGGTGGTCTGATTATTCGTGATTTTGTCGCTCAATATCCAAAATGGCAGATTGGACGCTGTGTGACTCTAGGCACGCCGCATAATGGCAGCATTAGTGGCGATTATATTTGGCGACTCGCTCCTGCGATTGTCGGTAAATCATACGAGCAAGCCTTGGATGGCACGGTTGCGCCTTTACCAAAAGGTATCGAACTTGGTGTCATAGCTGGCAATAAAGCGCAAGGTTTGGGCCAACCTATCCTAGCCTATCACAATCGAAAATTGCGCAAAGCGAACGTAGAGATACTCTCAGAAAAGCTCGCCCATGATGGCACGGTCTATATCTCAGAGACTAAACTTATCAGCGCCACCGATCATATTGTATTGCCTGTCACTCATACGGGCATGTTAGTTAACAAAGCAGTCGCTGAACAGACCATACATTTTTTACAAAATGGACAGTTTAAGCACGAAGTTCATAAACCCTAATCCTGACAAAAACATCATAGCTAGCAGCACTCAGACTTACAACACTCAGACTTACAACACTCAGACTTACAACACTCAGACTTACAACACTCAGACTTACAACACTCAGACTTAAAGCCTTGCCAATTTTTAACCATGAACTCCCATACCCTGCTGTAGCTCATTTTTGTGTTTTGTAATCACTGGAATCAAGGTTTGCACGACCCAATCGTTGCGCCAACCCTGTAAGCCTAAAGGCAACTCTGACAAGTCTTTATCATAGGCGATGACTTCATATAGCTGCGCAAGCCATTTCTTACGCATCAATACATTCGCAGGCACACCAATTGCCGCTGACTGCTCATCTATCGCTTGTTGCACCGCTTTTGACAGAACTTTGTTTTTTGAGCGGTATGGTGGTAATAGACAGTCTGGATGTTGGGCAGGCGGCAGACTCTTTGCCTCTCGAATGACTTTTAGCAGCTCTTCACCATACAATCGCAACATACTACGATGCATCGTTGTTTTGTATGCCAACGCTCGCATACTGTTCGGCTTTTCTGTGACAATCTCACGCACTGCTTGTTTTTTTATGATAAAAGTACGCGGCTGATTGGTCGCACGTGCCAGCTCTTCGCGCCAAGTAGCGATGCCCTGCAGTATCGCCATTTCTTGTGAGTTATAGCGATAATCGGCCATCGTCAAATACATCTCATCATCTTCAACATGCTGCGTATTATACAAATCATGGGCATACAGCTGACAATCCGCCCATACATAATCAAAAATACCTTGCTTTTTTAGCTCGTATTCAAGGTTCAAATACAACGCAGGCAAGAAGCGCACATCATCAATCGCATACTGCTCTTGCTCATCTGATAGCGGACGTTGTAACCAATCAGACTGGCTTTGTTCTTTATCAATATGCATATCTAACTGATCATCCAGCGCTTGCTGATAACCCATCTGCAATTGACCGGTCAAATAAGACAGCGCAATTTGCGTATCAAAAATATTGGTCAATGGCGGGCAGCCAGACAGCAGATAAAAAATACCCAAGTCTTCACCGCACGCATGCCAAATAGCAACATCTACTTTACGTAGTGCTTCCCAAAACTCTGCCAACTGTAGCTGCGGTGCATCCAACAAATAAATATGATCACCAACGTTCAACTGCACCAATGCTAAGCGTGGATAATACGTATCGCGTTTAATAAATTCGGTATCCAATGCCACACGTCCACAAGTGGCTAGAGCCTCAATCACTTCATCCAAACCGCTTTGTTTACGCACCCATGTAATGGCGACCTCATCAGCAATATCTAATAAGGCATCGATATTTGGTTGTGGTGGTATTGTTGCAGGCTCGCTACGGATATTTACGGGTTCGTTTAATAAACCATCAATATTATCAGAAAGGTTTGGATGGACTGAAGCGTTCGAGACGTTGTTTGACACGGGCAGATACCTGCATAAATAAGAGAAAATAAAATACTAAACTGCGTTTTAATAAAATGAAATCAGAAAATAATTACAACAGTACCATAAAATACGATAGACAAAACTCAACGGCTATAGAAATATCATAAGAAATCTATAAAAAAGAGCGATTCTGCATGGCTTGACCAAGCGTCATGCTATCGAGATACTCAAGCTCACCGCCCATCGGCACACCTTGTGCCAAACGAGTCACTTTATTGACATGCCGACTCACCGCTTCGCTAATAAAGTGTGCAGTGGTCTGGCCTTCTACCGTCGTACCCGTTGCCAGTATCAACTCTTCGATTGGTTCTTGCTTGACACGCCAGACTAGCTGATCAATGTTTAGATCGTCAGCGCTAATACCATCAATCGGTGATAAATGACCACCTAAAACAAAATAGCGACCACGGTAACCTGCCGTCTGCTCAATGGCCATGACGTCTGCTGCCGTCTCGACCACGCATAACAGACTGTCATCACGCCTAGGGTCTTGGCACAGTGGACACACTGCTTCATCACTAAAGCTGTGACAACGCTGACATTCAACGATATCACGCATGGCTTCATCAAGTGCTTGGGCAAGTGCCATGCCTTGTGGGCGTTTTTTGGTGAGCAGGTGTAGCGCCATACGCTGAGCGCTTTTTTGTCCCACACCTGGCAACACCCGCAGCTGTTTGACCAGCTGATCAAATTTGGCTGTCAGCAAAGTTGCTTCCTTTATTTAGCTTAATTTATAAATCGTAGCTATAAAAATGGGGTCGTATCGTGTCGATAACAACCCCATTTTTTCTTCAGTATGAAGTATTTACTGCTTAGAACATACCTTGCATACCTGGTGGTAGACCCATACCTGATGTCGCGCCAGCCATCGTCTCTTCATACAAGTCATCTGCTTGACGCACGGCATCATTGATAGCAGCAGCAATCAAGTCTTCAATCATATCTGGCTCATCTTCTAATAAGCTTGGATCGATAGTCAAACGCTTAACCACATGACGACCTGTCATGGTCACTTTTACCAGACCACTACCCGCTTCTGCATGAACTTCTTTGTTGCCTAGCTCTTTTTTAGCACTTTCAACGTTTGCTTCCACTTTCTTTTGCATCGTTTGTGCTTGTTGCATTAGTGCTTGAATATTCATAGTTGCCTCTTTGTCTTTTATAGTCGTAAATAATTTATAGTCGTGAAGAATGATTAGGGCGTGTCCTCATTTTAAAAATGGTGATAAAAATGAGATAAATTGCCGTCAAACAAGGAAAATAGCGCAGATAATATCAAGATATTAGTCAGCTATTTGACGCCGTTTGGCAAGATTTAGCTATTTTTAACCCATTTAGATAACTATCGATCGAATTGAGGACATGCCCTAATAACGTAAAATACATTCGTTGGCGATGATTATACCGTTATCTTTACAAGCTGTCTAAACCACGCGCCAAATCTTTGATGATGTCTTCCACATCTTCTAAACCGACTGACAGACGAATCAAACCATCTTCAACACCTGCTTCCGCTCGCGCTTCTGGCGTTAGGCGAAAGTGTGTGGTCGTTGCAGGGTGAGTAATAGTGGTTTTGGCATCGCCCAAATTATTGGTGATAGACACCATTTGTGTTGAGTCAATCACGTGCCACGCAGCAGATTTTGAATCAAGTCCGCCTGATGATTTCACTTCAAAGCCCATGATAGCGCCATAACCATCCTTCATATGATGCTGACGGGTCGCAAGCTCATGAGCAGGATGATCGCTCAAACCAGAGAAATGCACCGTGCTGACATTAGGATGATTGGCCAAGAATTCTGCGACTTGATTGGCATTGTTGCAATGCGCCTGCATACGCAATTTCAACGTCTCCAAACCCTTAGTAAATACCCAAGCATTAAATGGGCTCATGCTAATACCGCCTGAACGAACCACCGTAAACGCCTCTTGCATCAGCTTATCGTTACCGACTAGCGCACCACCCAATACTCGACCTTGGCCGTCTAAATATTTGGTTGCAGAGTGAATGACCACATCTGCACCTAAGTCTAATGGGCGTTGTAAGGCAGGCGTGGCAAAACAATTATCAACGACAAGCAATATATCGTTGGCTTTGCACAGCTGGCTCAAGTAACCAAGATCACAAATCTGCGCTAATGGATTACTCGGACTTTCACAATAAATCACTTTAGTATTTGGCTGCACAGCATTGGCCCATGCCTCATTGTCGAAGCAATCAACATAACTGACCTCAACGCCAAATTTGGCCATGTAGTTGTTAAATAAACCAATAGATGAGCCAAATAACTGATTGGCCGCCAGCAAATGATCGCCTGCTTTTAGATACGCCAAGCACATAGTCAAAATAGCACCCATACCTGAAGCAGTGGCAACGGCACGCTCACCATTCTCAAGCGCAGCCAAACGACGCTCAAAAGTACGCACACTAGGATTGGTATGGCGAGAGTAGACATTCCCCGTCTTTTCTCCATTAAAATGTGCGGCGGCATCGGCCGCTGACGTATAAACATAAGAGCTGGTGGTAAAAATAGCTTCTGAATGCTCGCCCTCATCAGTACGATGCTGACCTGCCCGTACGGCGACGGTCTGCATGCCATAATCCAGATCCAGATCCAAATCTAAAGCATCATTGCGCCAGTTTGGATCTAATTGATTCGCTTTTTTTGGTTCATTCAAATTTTTTTCATCATGTATTTGCGACTGACTCATAAAGATTCCGTTACTGTAGTAGTGATAAACTTGATTGTCATAAAGTGACTGTTTGTTTTTTAATTATTGCTCTAGGGCACGTCCTAGTAGGTGCCATCATACCATGTCAACTTATTCCAAACAGCTGGTTTCAGATGATTATCAAATGTTATTTTTGAATAGCAATGTGCTATATCCCGAGGTAAGTTTGAGGATAAACGATAACTAAATAGCAGATAAATCACTGTTAAATACATTGCTGAAACTAGCCCCTGCCCTCAACTCAATCACTCACCATCTATATATAAACCTAACAGCGCCAAATTTTTTCTCGACTGACAGCAATTTATCTTATTTTTATTACTAATTTACAAATGTAGACACACACAAATGAAAACAATGTATTTATAATAGGCACGGATGCCGACAGCTGATATGCTTAGCAGCATTTTGCTTTTGACAATATTATCATTCCTCTCAAAATCAGTGCTATCCTGTATCAAAAACACACAATGACAGCAGGCTTGTTTTTTCGAAGTATAAAGTATTTAGTAAGGCTCACTAAGGTAATTCATTTATGTCGATGTTCAATATAGATCCAAGTAACCGATCATTGAGTCTTACACTAGGACTTACATTAGGTCTTGTTGGGTGCCAGAGTTTGCCAAAACAACCACATTTACCTGAAAGCCTAGCATTATCAGCTCGCATAAATGCCCTATACCAACAAGAAAATAGCCAACCTCTTGAAGAAAACAAAACGTCTATAACCAATAATATCAATTTGGGCGAAGCCGTTAGTGCACAAAATGATATTCACCCAGAACTATCAGGCTACCATCCTATCGTGACTGGTGCTAATGCATTTGCCTCTCGCAGCATCTTGACAGATATGGCCACACGCAGTATCGATGCACAGTATTATATTTGGCACAATGACCAAGCTGGTCAATTACTATTGAGAGATCTGTGGAAAGCCGCTGAACGCGGTGTGATTGTGCGTTTATTGTTAGATGATTTTAATAATGATGCTATTTTCGATCAACATTTATTACGGTTTTCTAGTCACCCTAACATCGCGGTACGTATTATCAACCCACTTATGCATCGTAAATTTCAAACTTTAAATTATGTAACAGGCTTACCACGCATCAACCGCCGTATGCACAATAAAAGCATGACGTTTGACAAGCAGATTACGATTATTGGCGGACGTAATATTGGCAATGAGTATCTAAGCAATGATCAAAATAGCCAATTTGCAGATTTGGATGTTTTGCTGATTGGTAAAGTGGTTGCAGATATTGATAATAGTTTTGCAAGTTACTGGTCATCACCTTTGTCATTTGATATCGAAACTTTGGTCACTACCAACCATAATGAAACGTCAGATTTTGTCGCAGCATTGGATAAACTTGGTCAAGATAACAATGACAATGACAATGACAATGACAATAATGATTTAATGATTTATAAAACAGCTATAGAAGAATCAACCATAGATAATGACTTAATCAATAAGCGCGTGCCTTTCCGTTGGACAGACATGCAGTTTTTGAGTGATGATGTTGGAAAGTTAACAAAATCCGTTCCAACCGATACCAATTTGGTGCATCAACTACGTACCCTGTTAGGTAGACCAACCAAGCAATTAACAATTATTTCTTCTTACTTTGTACCTACCAAAGATGGTGTCAATACACTGGTAAAACTGGCTGAGTCTGGTATCGATATCAAAATATTAACCAACTCTTTTGATGCCACAGATGTAACTGCTGTTCATTCTGGCTATAGCCAATGGCGACCTAACCTGCTACGTGCAGGCGTAAAAATATACGAGCTAAAATCCACTGCTGCTGCAGAAAAACGTGAAAACAAACTATGGAAGGCCCGTAGTCAATCCTCAACCAGTTTACATGCAAAAACATTTGCTGTTGATGACCATCAAGTATTCATTGGCTCATACAATGTCGACCCTCGTTCTGCTAATATCAATACCGAAATGGGCGTGATTATCAATGATGATGAGCTAGCAAAACAGTTACATGCGGCGCTTAGTGATGATCTATTAAGTCAAGCATATGAAGTTAAGTTATTAGACAATGGCAAGCTACAGTGGCAAACCATGGAAAATAATAAAAAAGTAGTTTACGATTCAGAGCCACGCGTCGATGTCAGTGACCATGTATGGCTGACGATTATGTCATGGTTACCGATTGACTGGCTACTATAACTAAGCCCCTCCAACACTTCTACTTACAGTATTTTCACTCGATACCCTGCCTCCAATCATATTAAGGCTTGTATCTCAAATACCGTCATTCAGGTTTGGGTAACATAGCGTTACTAAGTAACTTTTCAAATTGAATTATTATTAACTCAATATTATGACGTAAGCATTCTTCAACTCATAAATCTTTATTTTTTCGGCAAATCACTATTCATTTGTAATGATTTGCCGTTTTTTATTCCAGCTAGTTACTGACATAGCAGCCAGCTTAACGAATACCTTCATATATGCGTGATCTATTATGCCTTCCCGTTCCCAATATGCACTGATATCTTCGCAAGACAGACAGACAGTAATGTTTATCTGCTTTAGCAGTGCTGTGGCATTTTTTGATTTTTTGATTTATTTGTATATTGCAGATATCGTAGCAACCGCTTTTTTCCCTGCTAACATCGACTCTACTATTACAAAGATACAAGGATTGGGACTGTTTACGATTGGCTATTTAGCACGCCCGCTTGGCGGCATTCTCTTTGGTCGTTATGGTGATATTAAAGGTCGCAAACCCGTACTCTTAATCAGTATATTAGTAACTGCTCTCAGCTTATTAGGAATGGCTAGCCTACCAACTTATGCACAATGGGGCTTAATTGCACCTATTTTATTTATTATATTACGAATTATACAAGGTATGGCATTTGGGGTTTATGTGCCGCTGGCTTTAATCTTTGTATCAGAGCACGTACCGCGGCAATATTCATCGGTGGTCTGTAGCTATGTCACTGCCAGTTTTTATGTGGGCGTATTATTTTCTAATGCTTTTTTTCTTTGGCTGACCAACTCCATAACGACCGAACAACTGGTGGATTACGGCTGGCGCTTACCCTTTTTTATCGCTGCCGTCTTGAGCTTAGTACCATTGTTAGCATGGCGATGGATAGATGAGTCGCCGTTTTTTCTTGAAATGAAACAATCAAAACCCAGCAATTATATTGCCAAACCGTTCAAACTGCTCTTCAAACATTGCAAACATGCATTATTTATCGGTACGGTTCTCACGTTTATCATCTCTAGCATAACAACCGTGGTCGTGCTGTTATTACCTGAATTGATTGAATTACAATTTACATTAGATAGTGATATATTTGGATTTTCGCACAGCTTGGGTATCATATTCATGATTTTTGGTTGTATATTTTATGGAATAATATCTAACCATCAAAACTTCGGCAAAGTCTTGACCATTGGTTCTATTCTGTTAATCGTTCAAATGTTAGCATTTTTTTACCACCTACAAGCAAGCGGTGACTACATCCTCATTATGTATGCACTTTTAGGGTTTTTTGCAGGTATTGTTGGTATGATACCCACCATTCTTGTCCATTTGTTTCCAACCAATGTTAGACTCACAGGAATGGCTCTTTGTTATAATATAGCGTACGGTATTGTCGGAGTAATGGTACCTTTTGGGCTTGGTTATGCCACGCTTTATGTGGCTTTCTCACCCGCACTCTATATTGCGTTTATCGGTTTTATCGGTATCATAATGGGTATTTATTTTTATAATTTACCTGAAGCCAAAAAAATCGATCAGGTAATCTAAAGTTTATCCTCATTTTAAACATGGCTAAATTTTGTCAAACATGCTTAGTGATAATATTTATTTGCCATAAAGCCCTCTGCGTTAAACTCCAACACTCAAAGATTAAAAACATTAAGGCTTAACCATCATGGTTGATATGACCAATAAAAGACTGTCTGTTGCTCCTATGATCGACTGGACAACGACGGATTATCGTTATTTTGCACGACTGTTTAACCCACACGTTTATTTGTATACTGAGATGATCAGTACTGGTGCATTAATATATGGCAATCGTGCACGGCATCTACGTTTTGATACGCTTGAGCATCCGTTGGTACTACAATTAGGTGGTGCAGACAATAGCGACATGACCCAATGCGCTGAGTTTGCTCAGCAGCATGGTTATGATGAGGTCAACATCAATGTTGGCTGTCCCTCCGATCGTGTGCAGCACAATAAAATAGGTGCCTGCCTAATGGCCGAACCGAATACTGTCGCTGAACTGGTCAAACACATGCAAGCAGCTGTTGATATTCCAGTGACAGTCAAACACCGTATCGGTATTGATGACTTTGACAGTTATGAGTTTATGGTAGATTTTGTACAGACAGTCGCAGAAACTGGTTGTACACGTTTTATCGTGCACGCACGTACTGCGTGGCTACAAGGCCTAAGTCCTAAGCAAAACCGCGAGATACCACCACTGCGTTACGACGATGTTTATCGCCTCAAACAAGATTTTCCAACGCTCGACATCGAAATCAATGGCGGGATTGACACAATCGCTGATATTGAAGAGCACTTACAGTATGTGGACGGCGTGATGATTGGTCGTGCGTTTTATCACAACCCTTACCTACTAGCAGAAGCCAATAGCTTATGGGGCGAGCCAGCACCCAAGCGCTCAGCTATTTTAGCGCAACTGTATCCCTATCTCGAAGAGCAAATCGCCAAAGGCGAAGCACTACCAACAATGACCAGACATTACTTAGGGTTATTCCAAGGACTAATGGGCGCACGTAAATGGCGTCAAGCATTGAGCGGCAAACCGCAACTAACGATTGATGATATTAAAAGAGCCGCAGATGAGGTATTAGCGTTGAATCCAGAGGTATGATTAACCCTCTAATCATGTGGCGGGGTTGCCTAGCAATGGTTGTAACGGTTCGAAAAGTCACAAATAGCCATTATTTATTCACGTGACTTGCGCAAGATACTGCAACATTGCCGCCGCATTATTCACTATATGTAATATTATTGGCAGCAATAGCGAGCCTGATTTGACACGTGCATAGCAAAATATCAATGCCAGCACGGCGATCGTACTGATTTCATAAATACCATACTGCACATGGATGACCGCAAATATCAGACTGGTCACGATACTGGCAACGATCGCCCCTCGATGCTCTGAATATGGTGTAACAGGAAACCGCTCGGCGATAGCAGTCCATAAAATACCGCGAAACACCAACTCTTCGTATAACGGTGCAGCAATCACCATAGCAAAGACCAATAACCAAACTGAACTGACAGACTGATATAGCGGATCGACAAACGACAGCGGTGTCTCATCAAGAAAATATGTCAATACCTGACTGCCAATCATAAAGAGCAATAGCAGCCCCACCATCTTTATACCGACCAAACGAGAGAAGGGTTTAAGCCTTAAATACTGACGAGTATGACCTCCTTTTAAACGAATAATGCAAACACTAAGCAGCGTTATAAAAACACAACCTACCACAATAGAGAGGCTCACGACCGTACCTTCATTACTACCAAAAAAGAAGATATCACTCATGGTAGCGTTTTTCTCAGCAGGCAGTACTAGCTTGCCAGCGATATAGATACCTAACAGCTGGCTGATAAAAAATGCCAACACCATCCCTATCGTGAGTACAAACGCCCCTAAGCCTGAAAATAATGGTACAAGATTAGATGGTACGCCATGTCTGTGTGTATCCGTCGTCATTTTTAGCATAAAAATTATCATCCAACAATCTGTTCAACAGACCCTAATAATGAACGCTTGTTTTAGAACGTTTTAGTTTAATAATTCTTTTATGATAGCTGCTGCTCAATCAATTTTAATACCTGCTGCGCTACCGATTCTGGATACTCAAGTGGAAACATATGACCGCCTGCATGAGTGATATAATGAATACGCAAACGCGACTGTATTTGCTGAGGAAAACGACGTTTTAAAAAAATACTGTCTTTACCGATAATCAAGGTGACTGGCACCTTAGGAGCATGATTCGGCGCGAGCCAGTACCAAGAAGGATTGGTACGGAACACAGCCACTTCTTTGGATTTGGGAATCGCCAATGTCACCTTTCCATCGGCACGCTGATGTAAGCCATAGTCGATGTAACCTTGAAAACTGCGCTCATCAAAATTCTTAAAAAAACCTTTATGGCGCATCTTGTCATAAGCTTCTGCTCGACTGTCCCACACATCACGGCGATGCTTGGATATACCAGAAGGTGATAACTTGTCCATCAGGCGGTGGTTCATCAATGGTAATTTATCGATGTTTTTTGCCACGTGCCAAAGCAAACTAGACTTGCCATATATCCAAGGCGGATCCATCAGTATTGCTTGTGCAAAATACTTCGGCTCTCGATACAGTGCCTGCAACGTACACATTGCGCCAAGCGAATGACCGACTGCCACCACTTGTGCGACACCATGCTTCTCACAGGCTTGTTTTACACTATCAATAACTTGCTGCGTCAGACTACGCCAATGATCATCTACCGGATAACCCGCCGTGTCGCCGAGCATCGCAATGTATTCAATCGTAAAAAAATCTGATAAATACTCAAAAAAAGGCGCATAAACGGCACTAGGCATACCGTTGGCATGAGCAAAATGAATAACAGGCTTTTGAGTTATCTTAGAAATAGGCAATGTGCTAAAGGCTGGAAAATCATTGTTATCAGTCATAACAGGCTCTCATCGAATCATTATGGACAGCTTATGTATCATTATCAGATCTGGCATATCTGATATATCTAATATATAAATAAGAAGGCTGAGCATAATCATACGCTCAGCCTTATCAATCATACACAGTAAATCTGAAATACAAAATGCTTAACGCATCTCTACATTACCATCTTCTTGCGGTAAAACGCCAAGGTTAACACTTGAGCCAATGCCTGCGCCTAACTTAACAGCGAAACGATCCATAAATGACTCTAGAGGATCTGTTGGGCTATAGTTGATCGCGGTATCAAGCTCTAACTCTTTCTCTAAACTTGCGATACTACCTGTCTTGTCTGCTAAGCCTAGCTCGATCGATTGCTCACCTGTCCAAAACAAGCCTGAAAATAGTTTATTCTGTTCAGGATCTTTTAGACGGTCGCCACGACCTTCTTTTACAGCATCGATAAAGTGCTTGTGCGTATTCGCTAAGACCTTATCAACGTGCGCTTCTTCATAGTCAGTCAACGGACGCGACATACTTAATATGTCTTTATACTCACCAGCGGTCATCGTGCGATCTTTCACACCGACCTTGTCCATCAAACCTTCGACGTTGTAGCTTGACATAATCACGCCGATAGAGCCAACCAAGCTTGAAGGGTTGACATAGATTTCATCTGCTGCAGAAGCAATATAGTAAGCACCAGAGGCACCAATATCACCAATCACTGCATATAATTTCTTGTCTGGATATTCTTCGCGCAGATCCATCATATTTTGCCAGATTTCATCAGACTGAACTGGTGAGCCACCAGGCGAGTTGATGTCTAAAACCACCGCCTTTGAGTTACTGTTTTCAAAAGCACGGGTCAATGCTTCATTAACATCATAAGCATTGGCCTCATCACCACTACTGATGACGCCTTGCAGCTCAACGACAGCCAAATGCGGCGCACTAGTATCGACTGCATCGATACCTGTTGGTGTGCTACTACAACCACGACCAAGGGTTAAAAATATCAACAAGATATAACCAAAAGTTAATAATTTAAAAAAGATACTCCAGCGACGAGCGCGGCGTTGTTCAACCACACTAGCCAACAATGTGTTTTCTAGCAGTCGCCATTCTTGTCCACTCGGCGGGCTTGGCTGCTGTATCGGCGTTGGCTGATTTGCCGAAGTATCAGGACGTTTATTAGGGTCTGGTGGCCAGTTGGGCATATAACTTCCTAGGTCAGAAACAATCTAAAACAATAAAAAAGAGGATATAAAAACACCTACCATAAGCAGTGAGTTCTCACACTGCTTATGGTTTTACGGTAGTCATCATCTGTATAAATAAGCCTGCTAAGTATGGGCTTATTTCAATCATGGTTCAATAGTATAACTGTGAAATATCACTATATTGTAACTCTGAAAACATCAATGATATTTTTACAGTTCATTATTAGAGTGTGTCTTCAATTCAAACAAAAACCATCTAAATAATGATACTTTCATAGAAGCTAGCATCATAACTCGTTATGACTAATTATCACTAGCATCAGTTACTAGAGGCAATGCTACCTCAAGCGCTTTATCGTCATAGGTTGTAACTTCATTAATTCTTTGATGGTTTATTATTTCAGCAGTAATTTGTGATGTGCTGTGGCCAAGCCATAAGGTATTGTAAAACATGAATTCTTGATTAAATGATGGGTTTGCTGAACACAGTAACGTCCACATTTGCCAAACACGCTGATGACTGTCTGCATTCAGAACAAGACGCGAGTTAGTAAATACCGTTTGATCTATCACACCTGATAGATTCGATGAAACATCTTGTAATAATGCTGGCAAGGGTTTGAGCGGTTCGGCTGCGTTATATCTTAATACTTGTACTGGCAAAGCTGTATCAATAGCCAACGTACAGTCCCACACACTGGCATCATCTATCTCACTCCACCCTGTCATGGCAGTGATAGACAAATCATCGCTCGTTGCTTGCCATGTTTTACCTTGTTCGCAACGCTGCACGCTGATATTAGATTTTTTGTTAAATTGGTTGGCTACTTGATAAGCATGTTGAAGCCTTAGCCAACGATCTGAGCGCCCTGCCTGCCAATACTCACTAATAGGCAGATGCTGATTGAGCTGTATAACCGTCAAGGGCAATAGCTCAGAATGACCAATATCAGCGCTTTTATTATCAGTGTTTTTATTGTTAGTGCCCTTATTGTCAATATCGAGCGTATCAGTCAATCCGATACTACTGCTTTGTATGATAACGCCTTGTAATCGATTAACAGACAAACTGCCCAACTGCTGCTTTAACGTCGTAGAGAGCACATCCACTGTTAGATGAGTTGGCATTGTTCGTGTCATTTGAGATCTATGATCCGCTAAAAACAACCAACTGATATTGTTATCACTAGCTTCTTCATTGGCAACGGGGTACTGCAGCAGAGCAGCGCTAATGTACTGATCACCCGTTGGCAAGATATACAATGTTGGCGTCGTCGCTAAGGAGTGTTGATTGGCATAGACCGTCATTACCAATAAGGTTAAAGGTGGGACGGCAAGCCAGCGACTAATAAACCCTTTCGGTAACAACCAAGGCAATATACTTAACAATACCATCAGTAATATAGCCATGTTTATTGGCGTATAAAGCCAAGCCTCTGATAAAACTGGCAATGAAATCAACCAAATCATTAGCTTATGTAAAGCCGCAACAATAGCACTAACTAGCGCCCATAGCTGATCAGCAACAGCTGGTAATAAAAGATAAAAAAGTCCAGCCAATAGATTTAGCGGCACAATTACCCAGCCAAATAAACCAATGGCAAATAGATTTATCAAAAGCCCCCATAACGACGCCTTGCCAAACAATAACAACGTAATGGGCAGTAACGTGAGAAACAACCAAAACTGCAGTTTGAATATGCGTCGACATATTAACCAAATACGTTTCGGTATCTTGGCAGCATTATCATAGAGATAAGAAGCATAGAGATAAGTGGCCTTGTTATGGGCTATTAACGGTTGCCCTTCTTGCCTATATGAATCGTCTTCATACCTGAGTAATAGTGCGACTGCAATAAAGGATAGCCAATATCCTGCCTGCCATAAGACATATGGATCACGCCATGCCATCAATATGGCCAATGCAAACAATACCCGCATCGTACTAACAGGTAACAAGGTCATACGCACCAAACCTATTGCCAATAACATCCATGCAGTACGGGCAGCGGGCACATCAAATCCAGTAAATAACGCGTAGATAAAGGCAGCACCAATCATCACCCACCAACGCACTTGCCAGCGTGGGAAATAACGGTACACTGCAGGACATAATCGATCAAAAATCAGTGCCACTATGCCAGCCAGTATGATTGCTAGAAACAATACATGCGTGCCTGATATGGCAAGCAGATGTGAAATACCCGCCAGTTGGTATAAGTCTTTGGTCTCACGGCTGATTAGACTGCGATCACCTGTCAGTAAACTCAAAGTAACTGCTTTTGCCTGCTGCCGCTCGATAGATTGCGCGTGCCAATCTGTATAAAAATGCTGCCGTAATTGCCAGCGCCCTTGCTCAATGCGAGTACGAAAGCGCTGAAGGTAAGAGGTAGAGGCAGGCGTTACATCTAATGACTCATCATGACTAATAGCCACTGTACTAACCGTCAGTATATTTGCGACACCATCGATATGGCGACCTCGCAACCAACGATAGCTGTCAAAACCAGACGGATTGTTCAATGCTTGCTCAGAAGTAGCTAATGGCGCAAGTGCTAATGTCATTAGCTGCTGATCACCTGGCTGTAATCTATTTAAACTTGTATATGGATCATTATTTTCAACTTGCTGAGCGTTTTGCTGTTTTAGATAAGCATTGAGTAATATACGATGCTTTGTATCAGCAACAGCTGTTTTTTTTAGGTGCTGGTTATGTAGATTCTTGTCATGCGAGTTTTCGTTATTCAGTTTTTCACCATACAAATTATCGCTTAGGCTATTATCATGATTTACTAACAGCTCAGTGGCGATACGGTCTAATTCTTGCGGTGTTAACTCAGAGGTTAATGGTGATATGTAGCTAATAGTCGCCACTTGCCGATAACCACTATCTAGTGCGGCATCATAGACACTATCGCTTATCCCTTCGATAGTCACCAGTGCTTGCACGCGCATCGTCTTAGTGATCGCTGTCATTTCTGCTTGCTGATGACTAACGACAGCTTGCAGTGCACTACCGACCACTAATCCAACCGCTAGTGTAGCCACTATAATATGCTGAATAACACGCAAGCTTGGCTTAATGCGATATAAATAATAGCTAAAAGAATAATGGAGAACGTTTTTGGAAGAATGACAAAGATTGGCTGACGGGATATTAAACTGAGTAATGAGCAGTAAAATAGTGGCAAACGAAACAAGTAGTACAAATAAAAACGAGGTAATAGGAATATCGGCTAGCCAGAGAATATTTGGCATCACCATACTATCAGCAACTGCCAATACACCCATCATAGCAATGATAATCAAGCCACCAATTAACCAGTACACCAACGCTCCTTGATTGATGAGATGAATGTTTCGGTATGCAAACTATGTTGAGTATTAGGCTATCATACTCATAATCCTAACAGCGACTATTTGTGAATATTTGACACGCACGCCAATTGAAAGTTTTGCCGCTCAACAATAACGGTTGCGTCATGACAGGCAATAGCATTTGTATTTATATTACCCTATACTGCTCATACATAGTACGATAACGATACTCTGACATTATCATATTATATAATCTTGCTCGTATTTTTTATTAATAATACCTTATAACAGTCCATCAAGACGATTGTCGGGCTGAAGTTAACGATTAAAGGCGATCCTGTGCCCCAAAAACGTCTGAAAAGTCTGCTTCCTACACCAGAGAAAATTTTAGAAAGTCGCACCTTAAAACTGTTTGCACCGCATTTAGCTGATCCACGATTATGGCATTTTAATCGTCACAGTCTAAATAAAGCGGTTTATATTGGTGTGTTGACTGCATTTTTTCCATTACCAGGACAGATGCTAATTGCCTTAATCGGTTCGTTAATCTTCCGTGCCAACGTACCTATGGCGCTTGGTTTGACTTGGATTACCAACCCACTGACGAGCCTACCTATCTTTTATGCAGGCTACTATATCGGTGCAAAAATTCTAGACGTACCACCACTTAGCCTTAGGCTTATTGGACGGATGATCGCTGATTTTAGTTTGTGGGCGTTGTCAGATGGGGTCAATCCATTTGTTACCTATCGTGGCACTGTATCTCTTACCGCGTTTTGTATCGGACTGATACTTTTAGCTGTGATGACTAGCATCGTTTGTGGACTGGCTTTTAAGGCTATTTGGCGCTACAAAACAGTCACCAGTTGGCAGGAACGTCGAGAAAAAACGTCTACCAAAAGTGATGATTCTTAATAGTTTTTAATCGCCGCCCCACTACCTTCAATATCTCTACTAAATTCAAAAACAACAAAACTTGAAATAAAATAAAGTTAGTTCTTTTCTTAAAT
>NZ_JBQSXG010000030.1:0-30182 GCF_052378005.1 Psychrobacter sp. AOP31-B2-9 | reverse complement strand
GGTTTAAAAAAGAGCTAACATTTAAATACAATGCTAATAACGAGTTGAGTCAAACCATACTCACGCATCATAAGGGTAGCGATACCGTTGTCACTACGACTCATTATTACTACGATGCCTTTGGCAGACGCATACATAAACACAGTCAGATTAGTCAAGGATCAAACACCGAGCAAAAGCACATGCATATGCTTTGGGACGGTGATAACGCCATTCAAGAACATACCGACACCCATGTCTATAACACCATCTATGACCAAGGTAGCTTTACACCTGTAGCAAGGATGGTATGGCGCAAAGATACCCTGCAACAAGCGGCTAATGATGACAGTGATAACGTAGTAAGCAATCAAGACAGCAGTTCAATACAGGTTTATCATTATCATAACGATCAGCTCGGCACCCCAAATGAGTTGACCAACAGCCAAGGTGAAGTGGTTTGGTTCGCTGATTACGAGGCATGGGGCAATACTGCGAAAGTAGTTTGGCGCGAGGAGAAGCTTGAGCAATTAAAAGTGTCAGCTGATGAGCTGCAACCGATACGTTTTCAGGGTCAATATTGTGATGAAGAAACAGGCTTGCACTATAATCGATTCAGGTACTATGATCCTGATATGGGGATGTTTACTACGAGTGATCCGATAGGATTAATGGGCGGAGATAATGTGTTTGCTTATGCGCCGAATCCTGTTAATTGGGTAGATCCGTTGGGGCTTAGAGGAGGAGGCGTTAACAGCACGAATGCATATACCTTAAAACCTACTTCTCCAGTAACAAATATAAATAGTACTCCTGGATTCGATTGTAGTGGCATAATTAAATCGGACCACGCTTAAGAGGTTATACTAACCCAAAAGAAGGAACATAGTATGACTAGCAACCGCAGAGAATATACCCGAGAATTCAAATTAGAAGCTATCAGCTTAGTCGTTGATCATAAGCGCAAAGTAGCAGAAGTGGCAGAGTCTTTAGGAATTGGTGCATCAACCCTAGATAACTGGGTACGCAAGTATAAAAAAGAGCAGCAAGGGGTTGCACCAGCTGCAGGTTTAGCCCTCACCGATGAGCAAAGAGAACTACAAGAGCTACGTAAACAAGTTAAACGACTCACTATGGAGCGCGACATTCTAAAAAAGGCTTCGGCTCTGCTAGCCTTGGACAGCCTGAACGTCTATCGCTGATCAGCAAGCTTGCAGAGCAAGACAAACGACTGAGCAAGCGTAAGCTATGCCACCTGTTTGGTGTCGTTAGAAGCAGCTACTACTATGGTATTAAGACTAAGCCTATTGATATAGAACGCGTCAAACTCAAAGCATTAATACGTCAGATATTCAATGACTCCAAACAATCGGCTGGTGCTCGCACTATTGTCGCTATCTTATGGAATGAGCATAACATCAGGCTGACACGTTACCTAGCAGGTAGTCTTATGAAGAGTATGCACCTTAAAAGCTCTCAGGAAAAGACACACAAGTATAAGCATGCTGATCAGATGCATAAAACCCACGACAATATCCTAAAGCGCAATTTTAGTCCAAGCATGCCTAACCAAGTCTGGACGGGAGATGTGACCTATATCCGTATCAAGAGCGGCTGGTGTTATCTAGCTGTGGTGTTAGATCTGTTTGCCCGTCGTGTCGTGGGCTTTGCCGTATCAGACTCTCCTGACAGTATGCTGACTGCTAAAGCACTACAGATGGCATATCAGACGAGACTTAGACCCAGTAGGGTGCTGTTTCACTCGGATCAAGGCACGCATTACACTAGCAAGGCATTTGCTGAATCCGTGGCTAGTTGTGACGGCATGATTCAAAGCATGAGCAGAAAGGGTAATTGCTGGGACAACGCGCCAACTGAACGCTTCTTTAGAAGCTTTAAAACGGAATGGATGCCAAAGGGTGGTTATGAAGATATCTTTGAGGCTAAGAGTGCTATCACTGACTATATCTGGGGCTATTATCAAACTGTGAGACCCCATACTTTCAACAATTACTTAACACCATTAGAAACAGAGAGACGCTATTTTAACAAAAACCTCTTATCAGGTGTCCTAAATTAGTTGACCACTACAGTACTTACTTTTCGCCTTCAGATGAGTCGCGGGCTTCTTTGACTGATGCTTTGATACCACTACCTTCTTCTTAACATGTGGATGTTTGTTGTTAAACTTCACGCTGGCTTTTTGATGCTTGACTTGAGTGACATGATGCTTAGCAACGTGCGGCGCTGCATTGGCTTGGCTAACCATGGTAAAGCAGGCAGTCAGGGCTAAGATTGAGCTGATCATTATTTTTTTCATGGTGTTCTCTCGTTTCAGTTAAAAATCAGGGCGGGGGTGTTTTTATAAAGCCCCATGCTATCGACAACGAGAATGATAACGGGTTGTAGCGTTAAGTAGCTTGATGAAGATTAACGAAAGGTTACGACTGTTGCTTGTGCTCTCACTGATTAAACACTTCGCCTAAAAACCTCGCGACAACCGTCGTCGCATGAATCACATCTGCCCTTGAATTGTGCAAGCGGCTGTCTCTACAATCAAAGTTATCTTGTCCAAACATAGTTATGTGTGCTTAGGTTCACCTTATCTTTTATGCCCTTCACCTAAAGAGTCCGCCATGTATGCGCTCATCGACTGCAACAGCTTTTATGCCAACTGTGAAAAGCTCTTTCGTCCTGATCTAAGGGACAAGCCTGTGGTCGTGCTCTCTAACAATGATGGCTGCGTCGTTGCTCGATCACCTGAGGCAAAGCTATTGGGTATTAAGATGGGCGTGCCGTACTTTCAAGTCAAAGACTTCTGTGAGCACAATAACGTCACTGTCTTTAGCTCCAACTACACCCTCTATGCCGATATCTCTCAGCGTGTCATGATGACCCTTGAAACCCTTTGTCCAACGGTTGAGGTGTATTCAATCGATGAAGCCTTTTTATACCTAGCTGACTATCCTGTTGCCATGCAAGATCTCAGTGCTTACGGACATAAGCTTAAAGCCATTGTCGAGATGCATACGGGTATTCCAGTGGGTGTTGGCATTGGCACTACTAAGACCATGGCAAAGCTTGCCAATCATGCGGCTAAGAGGTATCCCGCTACCAAAGGCGTCTGTGTGTTAGATAATATCAGATGGATACGCCGCATCATGCAGATAACCGATGTCGGTGAGCTGTGGGGTGTGGGTCGTCGTTATAAGATCAGACTTAACGAGATGGGTATTCAGACGGTTTATCAATTGGCTATCTGCGAGCCTGGTAAGATAAGGCAGCACTTTGGGGTAGTACTCGAGCGCACCTGCTTAGAGTTAAACGGTCAGTCCTGTCTGGGTATTGACAGCATAGCGCCCAAGAAGCAAATCATCTCCTCACGCTCTTTCTCTGAGCGCATTACCGACCAGCAAGCCCTTAGCGAGTCTATCTGTGCTCACGTAGCAAAAGCCGCCAGTAAGCTACGCAAACAAGACAGCGTGTGTGCTTATATCACGGTCTTTGCCAAGAACAGCCCGTTCAGTAAAAATGAGCCTTATGTCTCAATCTCTGGTGACTATCACTTCATCACGCCAACCGCAGACACCAGAGTGATGGTCACGGCTGCTAGGCAAGTACTAAAGGTTATCTATAAAGAAAAGGTACGCTACGCCAAAGCGGGTGTGATGCTGCTTGGCATCTGTCAGCATGATGAGGTGCAGCTTGATTTGTTTGCAGAAGATCAGGACAAGAGAGATGGCAACAGTCAGAATGGAAGTGCAAAGCAAAGCGCTGAGAAAAGAGGTGAGGTCACTGCCATCATGGATGCGCTTAATAAAAAGTACGGACAGAACAGCAATCAGCAAGCGGCGGTCTTTATCGCCAGTGAAGGTATTAAAGACAAACAGTCATGGCAGATGAGCCGAGACATGTTATCACCGTGCTATACCACCAATATCAATCAATTGCCTAAGGTGCATTAGATGACCGTCAAAATAATCGGTAAGCTAACTAATGAAGGTGAAACGATATTGCTGTCGTTGTACAGTGATAAGGTCAAAGCGGGATTTCCAAGTCCAGCCACCGACTATGTGCAAAACTGTATTGATTTAAATACGTTACTCATACGCCACCCTGCATCAAACCCCGGATTTGAGCTACTCACCTAGTAAATAAATAAAGCAAAAAATCTCTTAGAGCTACATAAGTTGTGGCATTAAGAGATTTTTTTGTGTCTAAAATTATTCTAACTGTTTAAAAGTCTTAGCTATTTCTTAATTCTGAGCACCACAACACTAAAGTGTTTGACACCTAAGTCATTATTGGATAACATGAATAATATTCACTATTTTTATATAAAAATGAAAAATATTAACTTTAAGCCAAGACAGAAACTCATAGTTCCAAGTAAAAGTAATTTGCTTGTGCACCGTTATGCTGAGACGGCTTTATGTGTTTGGCAGAGATTTAAACCTAAGGCTACTTACATCAATATGGAATGTATTGATAAGTTCTATCGACCGCCACTTCGATTGATTGATGGAGGAGATAATGCTTTTTATTTCTTCAATGAGTTCCAGAGGATTAGTCAGGTTTTAAAGTTAGAGAGTGATAGTGATTACCCGTGTTTAATTACGCCTGAAAGTATTAAAGATGTTCAGAAGCTGGCATGGATGGAAGTTATAAATTTAACGTTTTTGAAGGATATTCATCACCCTGATTTGTTTAATGCACTTAAAAGTACTGCACCTCAAAGTGTGATATGCCAGCTCATGGGGGTTAGGCAACTGACTGTAAAGGAGTATTGCCATTTTGCAGGTATTAGCCAGAGTAGTTATGAATATCGCCAATGTAAGTTTGCACTAGAAGAGCGTGTTATAGGTCTCCCTCAAAGTATGAGCTGGTTGAGTGGTGCACCCTAATGAATATAAAGAAATTTGATAACAACGAATTAAAAGTGGTTTTAGATCAGCTAGTACCACCTGATTCACCGTACTGTATAAAAGTACAAAGTCTGATTATTAATACTCTTTATGTTAATCCAGGCTTTTGCCTACATATCAGTGAACATGCCAACATAGAAATGCCGGTATTTATATCGTCTGAATGTGAAGCTATTGCCAAGACAGTCGTCAAAGAGAAAAAGATTGAGGATTGGGCAGTCACTTATATGCTGGTCTTGTTTTACCAGAGGTATGGTCAAGCACATATTGATAATGAAGCATGGCAGTTTATGAGTGCATATCTGCAAATAATTATTATGATTGCTATACGTAAGGATGACCACTCCGCCAAAGTCAGTCAGCTAAGTGTGCGTCTAAGGATGGGCTTAAAGGACAATAATCCACAAACTGAGATTATTAAAAAATTGATTAGTATTCATGCTCAACATGCTTCACTCACAGATGCATTAGCGGCGTTACGTCAATACGAAGCCCAAATCGGAAATGATGAAAAGTTAGGCAGGATCGTTAATAAAAAGTTGGCTGGTAAAATTGGCCAGATCAGACTTGCTTATGAAGTGGTTGCAGAGAATAAAGCGTTTGTAGGTAAAACCTATAGCAGCTCACAAAACAATGAGCTTAGTAAAGAACACGCTAATAAGCGTTACCTTGATAGTGATGATGAGCCAATACGAGTCACAATATTTGGCAGACCCCATAAAAATGATAATGTGGCGGACGCTGAAAATATCGCTGATGATGACACGCCTGCGCTCCTAGATAATGACTTTAAACCCTCCAGTACAACCGCTAAATCCTCAGAACTACAGCAATGGAAGCTAAAAAACAATTATCGACATGTCCGCCGTAATCAGTTTTATTTTCCTACCAACCTACGTCAACTAAGCCTACTGAGCTATCAGATGTTATTTGCTCGGGTGTGGCAGCTTTTTGGCGTTGTCAGCTATAAACAGCGTCGGGTTTATGCCGTTATATTACTATCAATGCTAAGTGGTCGGAAGGTCCAAGACGTGATTTATGAGCTGGCATTGGATAAAAGTCAGCGCAAGTGGTTGAGTCATGAAAGCGGTTCGGCTGCTGATAGTTATGCTATGAGTAATACTATTAACGTAACTTCAAATCGTAGAAGCCACTTATTGCCACATCGTCAAAGCCATGATAATGAATTTAAATTACCTCTGCCAGCGAGGCTACAAGCAGTTATTGAAAATAAGTTTTCGGTGGATGGCGATGAAGTGTCTGAAGTGCTGGCAAGCTTGAAAGTGCAACTAGAGCTACCGGTGTTATCAAATCAGCATATTGACGCTTGTTTATATACAGTTATAAAGAATGAGCTGCAAGAGCCATTACATGCCGACATGATTACTGGAGTTGATGTGAAACACAGCTCGCCCTTGTACTACACCAGTATTGAGACAATAAGCTTAGAGAAGACTTACTACAGCGCCATACAACTATTGACCGAATACTGTACTGCGGACAGCCAAGGTGAGCTACGACAGCTTAGTATGTCTAGCACGAAAAGCAATCGTTATAAAAAATATATTGGTAGTGACATGACTTTAAATATTGATATCTGCCAAAGATTTTTTGATGAGCTTGCTGAAGCAACTGAGAGTTATAACGGTCGATTAAAGCGGAACGTAAGCATAAGGCAGGACCGTTATATTGAGCAGTTTAATGCTTATGGTGTCTGGTTATGGCACATCATCTTTATTCAGACTGGGATTAGACCCGTAAAGCATGCGCCTGGGCTTTTAAATCAATTTGATTTTAGGCAAAGGCTGTTATGGGTGTCGGATAAAGAAGAGCGTCAGGGACAAGGGCAGGGAAGGCTTATTCCTCTTAGTGATTTCTTAATCACAGCGATTCAAAATTATATTAAAT
The DNA here is from genome assembly GCF_052378005.1 of Psychrobacter sp. AOP31-B2-9. NCBI lineage: Bacteria > Pseudomonadati > Pseudomonadota > Gammaproteobacteria > Moraxellales > Moraxellaceae > Psychrobacter > Psychrobacter sp. AOP31-B2-9. The sequence goes on along the minus strand of NZ_JBQSXG010000030.1, from coordinate 23,370 downwards.
ATATCAAGCAATTTGCGGTCATGCATAATTCTATATATCCCAATGACCAATTTCCTATAAATAAAATTTTGAACTCTAGTCAGCCACTCATTCAGCTATTTAGCCAAAATCCCAAAGGCTTTACCGGTATTAAACCTAGTAAGGTTCGCTATCAGATAAAACACTTTTTTAGTCACCAAGACAACTGGCTTAGACATCAATTACGCTCACTACTAACGAATAGGTCCCCTGAGCATTTGATCTGCGCCCTATATGGTCATGAACATCCAGATCAGGAGGCTATGCATCCCATGTCGTCATTATCCATTAATGAGCTAAAAGCGTTATCCGCTGACTTAGAGAAAGTTGCAGTTGAGCTTAACCTACGACAAGTTGAGGTGAATATATATGGATAATGCCGTTGCTCATCAGTTAAGAGAAGAAAATAAAAGCAAGAGTCATGAGAGTATCAAAAATGAGGCAAAATTTTTGATAGCTTCGTATGTTGATGACAATCACATACTCACAGGAACAGACCTAACTGAATACTATCAAACCATTGGTAGCATACTTGAGGTGCATTTTGATACTGCGCATAGCTATCACTTAGCCAGACAAGGATTTTTAGAATACATACGGAGTTATAACAAATCTCATGAACTGAGTATGGATGAACCAGTTGTGCCAGTCATAGCAGAGCGTGATCATTTAACAATATCCTATGATTGGATGGTAAGTGGTGCTCAAGTAAGCCTTGCTAGCCAGCAAATAATTGAGATATGGCAACGGAAAAGAAGGTTCTCAAACAATGATTTGATTGAGTCAGTGCTCTACTGTAGCGTGATGTATGGGGGATTGAATGACATAGATGTGTTAAAAGCACTGTATCAATGGCTCCTAGGCGAACGTGACATATATCAATTGCAGCTACCAGCAACTGATGAATTACCAGATTCAGGTGTCAGCAGCGAGAGTTTGGCGCTAATCTTGCTCAGTATTGATGATGACAATTACGGTTGTTCTTATACGCAAAGTCATACCTCAGAGGATGTATCTGCTACAAGCTTACAGCGCTATGTAGAGTACATACCTGATGATATGACACTTTGCTTTTTATACGCGCTAAAAGATAAAAAGTTAAAAAAAGAAGGTGTGAAATCGTTTGAAACCATTGTTGATGATATTTGTAAGAAGCTAAAACTACAGAATAAAGATAAAAATAAACCGCATTTATCACAATTAATAAAATACGCTGACTATCATTGGCGGCAGATGAAGGGTGCCGATATAGATAGTGCGCTCACTGTTGTTAGACAGGGCAAGATTAAAACGACGGGCTTAACCACAAATAAGCTTATTAGTTATAATCAAGAGGTGATTAACTCAAATCTACAGTCGCTCACTTGGGAAGAGTTATTTGTAGCAAGTTATTCAGAATCAGACAAAAAAAGTACCAATAGTAGGGTTTATCCAAGCTTTGGTAAGAATCTTATTAAAGAGGTTCAAGACGCACTTAAGGGCAGTAAAGCATCCGCTATTATACAAGTAGAGCTGTTACAGCAGGAGTTAACCCAACCCAACGGCATGCGTCTTTTAGGATGGGTAAAGAGCTTATTGAATGATAGCAATAACAGGTTAAATACCATCAGCAAATATCTGGGATGTATTGGTCGGGATTGGCTGATGCTAACAATGGATGAGAATCTTGATGAATGGTCTGGTGAGGACTTTGAAGCTGTATATGAGGAGATCATTCAAAGTAAGATTAAGGATGGAAGAAAGCAGTCTATTTTGAACAAAGACTCAGGCTTTGGCGAAGACAATCTAGATGCGGATGATGACTTAGTTGGCTGTACAGACGATGTGTTAAGTAAAGGTAGTCTCAATGTCCTTAATAATGAGCATATAACCAAAAACAAAGTTTCATACCTGGATAAGCTCAAAGATACTCAAAAATTTACTTACGGCAGACTACGAGCTTTCCATGATTATCAGCGAGCATCCTATAATACGCCGTTTGTGCATTTCCCATGGGGTAATAAACGCCAAGTGGTAAATGCGAACATGATATCACCTCGGATATATCATGCGATGAAAGAGTATTTGGTCAATTCGGGCTTAGACGATGAACAGAAAAACCTGTGCTTAGTAGTGTTAAGTCTTGCGTATCGAACAGGGTTGCGAATTAAAGAACTTATCGGTGTTAAAGTTCGTGATATAGCTGACATCTATATTGATGAACATGGACAACGAATAGAGCAGCCGCAAATATGGTTAAGACCAAATCGCTATCGGAGATTGAAAAGTAGCAGCGCAAGCCGCCTTATACCCATTAACTGCCTACTTAAGAAAGACGAGTTAAAACAATTTACTCAGTTATATCGTCAGCAGAAAAGGTTGAAGCGTCGTTACTTGTTTTCTCAAGGTTCAGGTGATCAGCCGTTACCCAGTGTGATTTTCAGTAATCTCATGAAGTTAATTTGGGACAGATTGCTAGGAGAGCACGATTTCACATTTCACAGCTTTAGGCATACTGCGATTAGTCAGCTGGCGTTAGTACTAAGTAAGTCGCCATTGGCACAGGTGATGACTGATTATGATAATGAGCAGTGCGAAAAAGTAATAAAAGGGGTCCTTGGCTATCACAAGGAACAAGGATCCTGGTTTGGACTGGCCAGCTTTGCAGGACATTTAACGTGCGACACAACCTTCGAGCATTATATTCATACTGCTCATCTGCTGGCAGGGGAGCGGCTGAGTAATGCTTGCTTGGAGCTACCTATAACAGTTTTAGAGTTAATAACAGATCTAGATTACTCTGCTATCTATAGACAAGACAAAACTGCTTATGATGCAACGACAAAGACTGTGCAATTAAATAAGATAAGACCATATTTCCTTAAAAAAACGGCTGTTAATAAAACACCATTATTTAAGAATGCAGATGAACCTGATAGCAATGCTAGCCAGCCACTGTTAAATAGTAGTTTGAATGAATTGAAAGAGTCGAATACAAATTCAATTTTTATTCACCCTAAATATGCGGACGTCATAGGTTTTCTAGCGGAGCTGCAGGAGTTAAAAGAAAACTCTCGAGATCAGCTGTTACCTGAAGTTGCTATTAGACATGGTATAAGTCTAAATGAATCTAAATGTTTATACCTGCGCGCTAGTCAGCTGTTCGACGATGACAGGCTATCAATAGGTAGGCCTAAAGGTAGTAAAAACCAGGAGGTAATAATTAGAGCGTTAGATAGAGCCTATAAGATGTCTATAAAGGATCCTGAGAAGTTGAGAATGTTCATTGAGATATTTGCACGTAAACATAACTTAAATAACTCATCGATTCATTTTGGTATTAAGGAGACCCAGCTGGAGATGCTACAGAGTTTTATGCTAGTAGGTTGTCAGCTTATTGATGCCAGTCATTGGCAGGTTAGAGCATATAGCGAGCAAGCTGTAAGTGATGTTAAAAAAGACTTAAGTCTGAACAGCTCAATACGTGTCGGTGCTCGTGAGAATTTTCACGGTTATGAGGTAAGGGTAGTACAGAAAAAACGTAAATGCTCTGACAAAAACTTGGCTACCACTGATCACTATTATGCATCATCGGGAGTGCTTAAATATCTAGGTTATTTGTTAATGGTACTAACAAAAAATAAAGTATAGAGTTTAGAGCTATTTATAGCTAGCTTATTCAATTAACCTTGATGCTTCTAAACAATTCGCTTTGTTGTAGTGAAGCACTTCGTCTATCACCTTGGTCAATCAGCCAGTCAATAATTCGTAAGAGCTTCTGACCAGTCTCTAAATCTAAAGGATTGTCCCTTTCTGCAAGGAATTGCACCAGTTCAGCTATACGAGAATACAATGTGCTACCTTGCCAGCCTACAAACTTAGGCTTAGATATGACGGTTAAGACTTGATCTGCGAAAACTTCAGCAGGATAGTCATTTTTGGCATGGTCGCATAATTGCACAAAGTTTTGCATTACAGCACCAACCCAACCAGCTTCACGAACCAATTTATTAATTATGGGCATTACCAAATGAATGTCAGTCCAGTTACCATTTGCGAATCGTTTAGCACTATCAAATTGAGTGATGCGAGTAAACATTAACGTCTCTAGTGCATTATTTTTGAATACATCAAACTCTCCAATGCGATAGCTATTTGTGTTCAACTCTTCGACCTGCAAGAATCTTTCCATACAGTGTTCAAGTATTCTTACAATATCTTCTGATGCAACGATCTCGTCATATAGATTGCAGCTGCAATAGCTGATTAAAGGTTCTATAAGTTGCCAACCTTCTTGAGATTTTAGGTTCAATATAGGCTTTACAAACCTATGATAAGTCACGTTGAATGGCAATACTCCACAGATTGTACCAATGATATTACATAGAGCATCTGAGAATTCATAAAGACTGCCATGGTTGCCTTTGTGATTAGACTGTTCAGACCATGAAGGCTCAATTAGCTCAATAGTCCAATTAATTAAATTCTCTATAAAACTTAGAAGTTCTTCTTTGAATTCTGACTGTAGTAATTCCTTAATAGGTAGCTGCTTTAAGATATGACTCAAAAAAGTAGTATCCCATTGTTCATCAGATCTTTCCCACTTTATAGCGTCAAAAGACTTATTTAAAGAATAGTTCAAAGAAGGTCTATATTTTTCCTGTTCCAACTCAACCCAAGGACTTCCACATTTTGGAAGTTCAATGAATTGTTTATCAGACTCATAATATTCAGCTAAAATAGATTCTATACTCCGTAACTCCACATTTATTTTAGCTGTATCATCTGAGTTACAATTACGATATTTCAAATGATTATGACTCATTGATATAGCTATGAATATAGCGGAGTAACTGAGTTTTCTATCAACTTCATATAATGAGAGACATTCGTTTAAAGCTGATATGGATATTTCATTTACTGGACTCGCAATAATGCATAATATTTGGATTTTTGAGTTATCATCAGCTGTATCAAATTTTATTTCAGAAGCTAGTGCTTTACTAGCAAATATCTTTGGATGAAATGTAAGTTTTGCTTCTGGGGTGCTGCACTCATATGAGTTAAATGGTAAATCTAATATTTTATTTATTACCTCGCGTGCCCATTCTAAATCTGTATCAGCTAGCGCTTCTCTAAAGGATAAGGCCATCGTTGCTACGGCGACAACAGCATTTTGTTTCATGCGTTTATGAGTAGATTCCTCGGTCCATCCTTCACAACCATCTTCAAAGAGCTCTAGCTCATCGTATTGTTTCATAAACTCTAGAGCAGATTGAATAGAATATCCTTCTACAATGGAGTCTTGTAAAAGAGATTTATGAGCCCAATAGGCTATATTATTAAAACTAAGAAAATCTACACTTTTCTTCTGTTCTTCTATGTTTTTGCTATTATTCAAAGAAGGGCTATGATGCGAAATAGTGACTATACTTTCGTTTTCAGTAGGCTGAACTATATAAGTAGCTTCATCTGCATATTCGGCATAAAATTTAGCTCGTTCTATTAATCTTTTAGTAACTACTGCATTATCCATCTGTTCTTCGAAATTGTATGGTAGAAAGTTTGCAAGTCCAATTAATCTTTTTTTGATCTCCTCACTAAATTTAGAAAAAACGAATGCATTTAGTAAATTTGACAAGCAAAATTTATAGCTTTTCCTGTCTGACGTTGAACCACGTATATCTTGAGTAAATCGATAGTAATCTAGATCAAGTATTTTTTGATTAGTCACCAAAGGAAGTATAGTTTTGCTAATATACTGTTGTTCGAGAGCGATTACAGATACAACACTTAGAATGGCTACTGATTCATGATCTTTGGTTATTTTTTGAATTAACTTGTTTAAATTCGTACCCGCTTCTAACTGTTCAAAACACCACTTTTCTAAGGTCATAAATGCTGATGACAATGTATCGTTTATCCAGTATGGACGTGACCAAATATATTCTTTCTCATTTCCCCAGAAGGTTTGAGAGCCCCAAGGAAAGTCTAATGTGACAGGAATTGGTGTGAGCTTTTCATCAGATAGCTCATGAAGCTGCCGCCAAGCCGTGTTAGCATGGTTTGATAGCGCTGTAATTAGTCTTAATCCAGAGTCGGGAGCATGTTTTAATAGTGAGTGGAATGGTTCTTTGATTGGAGAGGAAGGATAGAAGCCAATAAAGTCACTATTAATAGCAAGACTTTTCCAGTCACTGTCGCTAATAGCTTCAGTTGGAAATGGGCTTGAAAACATTACCCTACGTTGAAGTAGTTTTTTTTGCTTATCAGTAAGCTCTTCTTGTGGAATGTTATCTAATTCCAACCAATAATCTTGAGACCGTTTTTGCTCTTCACAATCACGTTTATATTTATCTAACGGTAATTCACACAATAATTTTTTTAAACAGAAATCTACAATTAGATCGGCATGTTTTTGGGCTATAAATCCAGATAATTGGATTATGTATTTAAAAATCTCATTAGGTATTTCATCTAGATCGAGTAGACTATTCAAATAGGTTTGAATGAAAGTTGGATAAGAACTGGCAGACACTATAATTAAATTACGTAGCGCATCTTTAAATCCTGTTATATCATTAACTAATTGCCAATTATGAGTACTAGGATGATCTTTTAGCCCTTCGATTTCAGATAGCCAACCTAAAGCTATTTGTAATATTTTGGATGAAAATTCAATAATAACCTGTGGAGGCTGTGTAGCGTTTTCAAAATTTATAGCTAGATTTTGAAAAACTGTAAAGATATCGATAACTCTTGGATATATGTTTTCTGGCAATGAAGGAATATCTTCTAATATAGAAGTAATAACTTTAAACCATAAGGTTAAGTCAGTCGGCCACGCAAGAGAGGTAGCAACTTTTATATCTTTAGAAGTAGCAAGTATCAACGGGTTTGGCTGTGTCTTTTCTGCTTGAAACCAAACCAATAACTTCTCATAGAGAGCATAGTCGTTTTCAACTAGTTTGCCTCTAAATTGATTATTGTATTGCGCTATATTTGGATAGCTGATAGCACCTAATAGCCATGCTCGCAACCATTGTGAACGAAGTGTTTTAAACTTTGGGTTTTCTATTGCTATAGACCACTCTTCGTCCTGGAGCTTCTGCTGAGCCAGTAACTCTACAACTCTAGCAATAGCTGGAGGTTGACCGAACGCTTCAATTCTATCGAGCCATTCATTATCAGCTTCAAGTAAATTGTACAATAATGACCATTCAAAAAAGATATCATGAGCAAAATCTACTGTAGGTTTTTTACTATCGACTCTAATCACACCGTCGCTGTTTAGTTCATCTAATTCCGAATTGCTATTAAGCGATCTTCTTTTTACGGGCTTACTAAGATTTTTTACCTTATGCTCAGCTAATTCTAGTAAAGCGTTCTGTCTATCTATAACTTTTTGGCTCGTCGCACTATATCCGCCACGTTTCCACCATTCATGTATCAAATCCAGTTCAGATTCTGGAGATGTATCATCTGATAGACTTAGCGTAGACAGGATTTTTGCAAAAAATGGAGTTCTAGTAACATGTCTTACATTTTCAGAAGAGTTAAATAGTAAGCTTCTTAAATTTGGAAACTGTGTTGAGAGAATATTGGCTTCATTATCATCTAGTTTATTAACAATGACGTTGCCAATTGAAGCCTGCTTAAGAACAGACCCAAGCCATGTTCTTAGCGGCTCTAGCCCTGTCTCACGTAAGGTGACCACTATTTTCCACTCTATTAATAGTGGGTCATTTAAAATCAAACTTATTAACTCTTCGATAATTGGTCTATGCTGACTATCAACACGGTCAATACCATCAATAAACAAAATAGGCGTGCCTGCTGATTGAATTTCAAATAATAGATATTTTAAATTATGAGTTGAAGGTATCCCAGAGCTTTGAGCGTATTGAACCCAGTTTTTACCGACCAGTTGATCAGACTTCAAGAACAACACGAACGAGCTCTCTAAATAGCTTTCAATTTCTGTACGTAGCAGAGCCGACTTGCCAGTACCCGGCATACCAGTTATTTGAATAAAGCGTTTTGCTTTAAGCTCTTCAGTAAATTTTAGTTTTAAACCAGTCCTATCTAAACTATACCCATCAATATCGCTTTGAATTTGATGCAAGTAAGTATTCGTAATCTCTTTTATCTTTGCAATCTGCTCTTCAAAAGTTCTACCTTCTTTGAGTTTAACCACCTTACTTAACTCGTGGACCAACCGAACCCTATCAAACTGTCCTGCTTTCCCTGCAGACTCTCTTCCTAACTCGTAAACATGAGACCAGACCAATACGGGCGATACAATACTATTGGCAGGTAACTGTGATTGAATCTGCTGTTCTGCTATATGTGCATCAACTTCACCATCATGTAAAAAGTCAAACCAAACAATAATAAAATGTTTTAGAAAGTCATGTTTTTGAGTAGGTGTTAACGGGGTAGCAGAGAACTCATTCAATAACTGATATACCACATCTCTAATAGCTTTAATATTTGCACTGGCGTTTCCTTCATTGCTAAACCGTTGCTCAAAGTGTTCAATATCGCCACTTTCAGCAGCTATATGACAAAGAAACCCTAAATCACGAAATTTAGCAGAGGATATCTCATTAACCGCCACTCCGTACTTATCTATATCATCATTAAAACTAGCATCTTGGTAGCTAGCAAGGCTGTCACGAATAATATCTCTAAAGTTTTTATTGCTTTCAGCAGAGCTAATCGTGAGGTCACGTTTGACCTGTAAGCTAGTGGTTCCAATTCGATCTGATGCATCTTTCCACTTTATAATAACGTCATCTAAAGGATAGCCGAAGTCTCTTTGCTGGCTAGCTACATTGACTACTGTACCATCACAGCCAGGTGCACTCGCTTCAGCTAATAATGCGGTTAAATAGAAGGCCACGACATGACCTTCGTAGGTAAAGCCATCACCACCTGCTAACTCAGGAGACTGTGAAGTATTTCTATTTTTCATTTATGCGAATCTTACTTCTGGTAGAGGGTCTGTTTTGGCTTCTTCAATGATTCTTTTCAATTCACTATCTGAATAATTTTTTAGTAGATTTCGAGCAAGTTTAATACTTTCAGTTCTAACTGAAGTAACATTAATCGCTAAATGGCTGGCTGGATTTACATTTTCGTAGGCACTACCATCAAAAATTATTGGAATGACTTCAATTAGTGTTGAAATATTTTCGTTACTTAAATATGCTAGAGAGTAGAGCTCATTAGCTATATATATCAATGAGGTAAGTCCACTAGTGCGATTCAAATTTATTGAATAAATTAACTTTGAAATTAATGGCTTCAATGCATCGTTAAAGTCTAATTTACACCAGTTCAGTAAAGCAGTTGCTGATGATACAACTTTTCTTGTGTCTTTTTTATAGAAACCTTCACGTATATCTTTCATAAGAGTATCAAAAGCTATATCAAATTTCTTAGAGAAAAATATGAATGAAGACAATACCTCAAAGGTCTCCGTCTTCTCGTAAAAATCAAGTAACTTATTTAAGTTAGCTTCATTTAAATTGGATTTTCCTAAATAAGGTGTTATAGCATGGTTCAAAGTGTATGCAATTTCTTTGGCCAAACGTTCTTCCGTATTATCTATAAAAAACTCAGGAACATCAGTGTCTTCTGCAGTGAACCGCCATGCAGTTAAAGTATTGAATATCTTGTTAGACTGTTTCTTCGTAGGCAGTTCTCTGTGTTTTTCATTCAAAACAAGATTTTTAATCGCTATAAGCGTATGGATATTAATTAAATCATTACTTTTAAAAAGATGTTTTCTAACAACTAAAGCCAACGCTTGACTATCATCGCCAGACAGTCCTAACAAAGCATGGTCTAAAATACCTAGTTTAGGAATGAAATTGTAGTTGGCTGGATTTCCCCATATTTTCCATTTTATAGATTCTAACTCGTTAGCATTCAAATAGTTATTTTCAATTAAAGGAAATAGCTTTATTAAAGCATGGACGCTGTCCTCATTGTTCGGAGAAATATGGTTTATGATTTCATCTAAACGTGAACTGATTTTAAGACTATCATTTCTTACGGGAGGTAATTTTACAACAGGGTTTGGCCATCTCTGACCAAAATCATTATCAATATTCACTTCGGTAGCTAAAGGAAATATGAGGGCATCTTCAAATATCTCTGATTTTCGATTATCTGATATAGCTAGTAAGCTGTATTCTATGAGATGACTATAAGGTTTGGACAGCCAGAAATGCTTTATTCCATCTATGATTGCAATACTGCAACCCCATTTAAACACTTCTATAGCCTTGTCTGGCTTCGCCCGTATAACGAACCTAGCTAAAGCCTCCATAAAAACTTGTAATCTACTAAAATAATAATGTACAGACTTATTGCTAGTTTGAATAATTTTTTCTAGCCAATAAATACAACCTTTATACGTCTGATCTAATAGATACTCTAAATCCTCCTCTGTTAGCTTTGCAATATTAATTCTTGATAGAGTTGTTTTAAGTATATCTGTAGTATCTGAGGTTGATGCTCGTATAGCATATATGAAACGATTTTTATTTTCTAAACTCTCCAGCTTAGCTAAATTCTCTACTATATCTTTAACGAAATTGACATCTCTCCATCTAATAGGAACTCCGACAGTGTTAGTTAACCCCTCTACAAGTAATAAAGGGTGTAACTCATTACTGAATGAAAGAGATTTAGAATGGTCTGTATAGCTTCCAGGGTCAAAAGAAGGCTCTATACTATTATTCTTAGCTTGTTTATCCAATGCTTCTGATAATCTCTTCCTGATATGTTCAAGATAAGTCCAAGGATTTGAATCCATATAGTCAAAATCATTGGGCTTAACTTCTAAATCATTACGGTTAAAGAAATCAGCTCCTTGAAGAAGAAAACTAACCCAAGCTAAACGTGATAAAACGTAAACTGAGGTTGGATCATTTCTAGATTGTAGTTTAAGATTTTTAAAAGCATCCTTTAAAAGCAACTCACCTTCATCAAACCTTCCCAACTCGGCTAGAAGTGATGCTTTTTTCATGTTCCATGATGGGTCTATGGCTTCAATATCTTCAACTAATTCTTCTAAACCAGAGTAATCGAAGCTTTCTCTAGCTAAAATAGCTTTATGATAGTTTATTTCGTTTTTTACTTCTGAAGAAGTCAGTTTAACTGTGTCTAAAATATGAGCTACTCTTGAGTTAATATTTTTATAATCGTTATCATCAAACCAGCGTGTACTTCTAAAAAGCCATAATGCTATTTCAATCTGCTGTTTGCTAGTTAGTCCACTAAGTTGAGAAGGATCACAAATTTCTAGAAGTTCTTCAGCTAAATGAATAGCATCCACACTAAAAGTAATGGTGTTACGCCATACGATTTCGTAAAGCATCCTTGATCGCAAATCAGGTTTCATTTCAGCTAAGTTTTTAGAGTTTGGAAAAGGATCGGTAATTTGATTTTGTAAGCTCCACCGTATATTAGATGGGCATACCAACCATACTGGATAAGACTCCCTATCTTTAACAAGTTGATCTAACTGAGTCTCAAGTAAAGCTGCTGCGTAGCTATGCTCCTTATGTACTTTACCTATTTCGTTTTCTGGGATAGTTTTACGAGTAATCGAAGTTGGTTCCCAATCCCAGCTATCTTTAGGCTTAAGTATCTGAAGAGCATTGAGAAACATTTTTGTTGCTTCACGATGTCTTTGATCATGGTTATCCAAGTGTTTAACTAGACTTGATAAATCAATAGGTGCTACATTGATTGACTCTAAATATTTGCGTTTAGCTGGACTTAAATCTAACGCTCCTACCAAGTATATTCGACGAGCATGACTTGCTAAATGATCTCTTACCCATCCAACCCATTGTAAGAAATTAGGATCATCACCTGAAAATCCTAATAAGCAAAACTCGTTTTCGATAAATATTTGACGGGCTAAATTTACAAATGCCGCATGAGTCTTGGGATACTGGCGATAATCTTCTTGAGTAAATATTAGATTATGAGATATTTGTACTGTTCCATGTAATTTTACGATTCTAGGAGAGCGAGAAGAGGATAGATCTTCAGGTTTGTTAACGATACTATAGATAGGTTTATAAATATCAGATGCTGCGCGTTCTAACAGCGTGTCCCAATTAGTTGTAAGCACTTCTGTCCAAGGTAGCTTTAACAGTGAGCCATACAAGTCGCTTGGTATCCATGCAGGGTCATTAACAGTTTGTTCGATTAAATCCCTCAAAGCTTGTTTACCGAAATAAGAACTATATTCTTCAGCGATTTGTAGCGGGTCGCCCCATGGATCGGATCCTAAATCTTCTGATAGTATTTTTAGAAGATCATTCCACAAAGGTAACTTACTATTTATATCACCACTACTAGCAGCGCTTCTACTAAAGCCAGAGCCTACCATTATAGCAGCGCCTTGATATGAAGTTTCATTTCGCCAAAGAGCTTCGGCGAGCTTTTTTAGTAATGGATAGTCGGGTAAGCTTTCAATACTCATAATGGCTACTCGTAAATAGTTAAATATTTATCATTATATTTAGTCAAACACAGCGTACCCGAAACTGAACGTAAAGCACGATCAAACAATGACTGCTCTCACAGCTATGACAGTCCAATTTATCATACTAAGAAGTATACTGCTTATAAAATAGAGTAGTAGTAAAACCCATCACAGAGAAGCGCTAATTGCGTTGGTTAAACTCTTGCAAACAATCATAGAGCTATTACAAATGAATATAGGTAGTGTAACTGGTCGCCATCACGGCTCGTTCTTACTAAATTAGTTGACGATATTTTTAGAGTACTCTTCTTGAAATGTTAGTAGGTTAGTAATATTTACTGATGATTTCATCTTGTGTCATGCCAGCATGCTGACAATAGAAAGACTCTATTGAATTTGAAGCGTCTCTTAGTTGCCGCTGTGACACTTGGATATATTGTAGGGTAACATCATCGGTTGATTTAGCTTCACGGTGATTGAGCAAGCGTTTAAGGACTGGATAGCTGATGCTTGAGTTATTAGCTACCGTTCCAAAAGTGCGGCGCAAATCATGTGGTGTAATATAGAAGTTTGTTTGATTACTTATGGCCTTATAACTACGGCTTAAATCTTTTATATGGTCATCGCTAGCTTTCAAGTTGCTCGGGAATACCCATTGCTTGCCAGCGCTTAATCTGAATCTTTCTTCAAGCAGAGCTTGTAAGATATCACTAGTAGGCATATGATAATTAGAACCATTTTTTGTAGCTTTGAATACTATCCTGCCAGCTATAAGGTCGACGTCAGACCACTTTAAGGGCTGCGCTTCATTTAAACGCACACCAGTGAACATAAAAAGTAGCATGATATCTCGTGCATTATTGCTATGGGGCGCTTGCAGGTGTGAGCTTCTATCAACATAATTTAAAAGTGTTTTGAGATACATACCTAAATATTCTTCTTCAACATGTTTAGTACGCGGCTTAATTATATTCCAATCTTTCTTGGCGTTAAGTATGCGTACTGGTTGCTCTTTAATTAAAAAGTCTTCGTTATCATCTAAAAAGCTATCACGACAATAATTCCAAACTGACCTTAGAGCTCTCATAGTTGCGTTAGCCTGAGCTTTACTATGCTTGCTTATCTCTTTATGCTTATCACTTATCATTGACTTAGATATATCATTTAAAGATATATCTAGCCAATCATCTAGCTTGTTTAGTATTTGACCATCATAAGTGTCAATAGTACCTTTAGCTAAGCTAGTCTTTGCTGATTTAAAGTAGGTATATGCATCTCTCAGTGTTGGTACATTATTGGTCTTATCTTTCGGCTCTTCCAAGACCTCATGAAGCCCGTCATAAACATGCAGACCTTTTTTTATATTAGCCATCATTATGCTGGCTTTTTCACGTGCTTCGGTTAGCGTAATCAAGTGCGTTTCTTCCACTTCATCTCTATATAGCTTTCCGTTAATACGCTTATGTAATGTATAACGTTTGGATTGTTTGCCCACACGTAGCGCAAAACCAGTTAACACATCGTCCATATAGATTTCAGTACCTTTAGCGGTATAGTCTACTGAATCTATAAATTTTTTGGTAAGTTTAACCTTCATATATCACCCATGCAGCAGTATATAACCATAGTGTTAGTAGTATCATACTTTAATTACTATAAGGGTCAAAGTATCAAGATAGTATCAAAAAACCAACTAAGTCCATGCGTTCGCATAAATTTTAGACAATAAAAAACCCTTACAAGTCAATGACTGTAAGGGTTTGAATATGGTGGGCCCAGTAGGACTTGAACCTACGACCAAAGGATTATGAGTCCTCTGCTCTAACCAACTGAGCTATGGGCCCTAACGTTAGACGGATAATGATACCTGATTTTTTGAATTTTTCAAGTAAAAAATAAGCAGTAATCAAGATATTTTTTATTAAGCGCTATTTTTATGAGATATGACCACCAGCCAAGGTTAGGCTGCGACCACCATCCACAGTGATAATCTCTCCAGTGACATAATGTGCCTGCGCAAGATACAGCACACTATGGGCAATTTCGTCAGGTCGGCCGATGCGCTGCATAGGGATTGAGTTGATAATATCTCGCTGTTGGCTAATATCTAATGCTTGGTCGCTATTAGCAGCAGGTAAGACATTAACCCCAGGCGCGACACCATTGACTCGTATGTCTGGTGCCATTTCTAATGCCAGCGACTGTACCATCATACGGTGAGCAGATTTTGCCATATTATAGACAGTATAATGGCTAAACGGTCTATCATGGGCGTGGATATCTAATAAACTGATAATACAGCCTCTTTGCTTTTTGAGATAAGGTAATAATGCTTGGCTTAAAAACAAAGGTGCCTTAGCATTGGTTAATAACAATTCATCCCACTGTGCGTGATCGATACTGCCGAGGGGGCTAGGGTAAAACCGCGAGGCATTATGTACTAATGTGTCTAATTGGCCAAAGGTCTCTATAATATCTTTAACGAACACATGTAACGCAGCGCTATCGTTGACGACGGTCAAGTCAGCAACAACAACGGCTGCACTATTGGCACGAATATAATTTAACTCGGTGGCTAATTCTTTTGCTTGTTGCTCGCTATGATGACAGTGAATGATGACTCGGTAGCCCTGATGATGTGCGGCTCTCACGATGGCTGCACCAATACGCTTAGCACTGCCCGTTACCAACATAACTGGAGAGTGATGATTGGCTAATGGCATGGCATGGGGTGCTTGGTTCATAGTCATTGTATGCTTTTTAACCTTGGTGTTGCGCTTGTAAGTGCTCAGCTCTAGCTTGCCTTAGTGCCTCACCAATAGCTGGGCCTTTGAGGTCTGGTGCTATATCTGTCATGCCAATGTCGTGAAAGCTATTTAGTGCTATCATCATTTGACGGTGTTGTATTGCCAGTTGTAATACCTGATTACACACGAGTAGTTGTGAGAGTTTATTAGGCTCTTTATGCGCGCCGCAATTTTGTAAGAGATCAATTTTTTCAATAGCAGTCAGAGTGTTTATTTTGCTAAGGTTTTCGGCTTGCTGCACGAATAAACTGGCAAACTGAGTTTGTATTTTTGGTACCTTGGCGATACTGCCTATATCGTTAATGCCTTTTATATTAGCTGTTTTATTAGCATGTGCATCTGTGCGCACTAAAATAAATAGAGATGAGTTGAGGCTAGTCATTAATAAGGCCCAACGTTGTGATAAGTTGAGCTGCATTTGACCTGCGAAATACAGCGCAGTTTGTACAGTTTCTCTTATCTGAATATTGGCCCAAGCTTGATGCAACGGCGTAAAATACTCTGTTAGCGCACCGATTTCGTATAGTTGTTGCCAATAGACCTGAGGCGATAGCTGCATGGTTGCGCGGCTCGATTCTTGCCAAATACGTTCGCTACTTAAATGGCTAAGCTCTCCAGAGGCAGCTAACTCACGCATTAAGCTCAAGGTTTCATCGGCGATGGTAAACCCTAAGTCATAATAACGGCTATAGAAACGAGCTGTTCTAAGTACTCGTAGTGGGTCTTCGCTAAAAGCACTGGATACATGGCGCAAAGTTTTATTTTTTATATCAGCCAATCCACCATAGTAGTCGATAACTTCACCATCTATAGGGGTGTCATCATTCAGACTGGTAACCTCTATTGCCATGGCATTGATGGTCAAGTCGCGACGTTGCAGGTCCTCTTTTAAGCTCACATCGGGGCTGGCATGAACGCTAAATCCTTTATAGCCAGAGCCTTGCTTGCGTTCCGTACGTGCCAGTGCGTATTCTTCATGGCTACTTGGATGTAAAAACACTGGAAAGTCTGCGCCCACTTGCAGAAATCCTGCATCAAGCATTTCGCTGACCGTTGCACCAACGACGACAAAGTCTTTATCTTTGATAGGGCGACCTAATAGTCGATCACGTACCGCACCACCCACTAGGTAAATTTGCATAATATCCTCTTTTATTGAGTAAGCTTGGGTACTCAATTTTTACTGATAAAAAAACCAGTCCATGCCTTTTAAGAGCATTGACTGGTTTTTAGTATAGCAGACGGTTTCTATAAATAAGCAATAGTGACCGTCTTCATCATACGTGTATACTGCCTATGGAGTATTACTGATTTTCACTTTCTAAATCTTGAGCTTCAGTAACGGCCAGCGCAGTCATATTAACGATACCACGTGCAGTTGCTGATGGCGTTAGAATATGTACTGGCTTATTAGAGCCTAACAAAATAGGTCCGATAGAGGCACTACCAGTGGCTGTTTTGAGTAGGTTAAAGGCAATATTTGATGCGTCAAGCGTTGGCAAGATAAGCAGGTTTGCAGCACCTTTTAATGGACTTGATGGCATATGGTTCAGACGAATATGCTCATTTAGCGCGGCGTCACCTTGCATCTCACCATCAAACTCAAAATCTACATTCATATCGGTTAGTAGTTGATAGACCTGACGCATTTTGGCAGCACTGGTACGATCTGAAGCACCAAAGTTAGAATGAGAAACTAGCGCGACACGTGGAGTAATACCGAAGCGACGCAATTGTTCAGCTGCCAAGAGAGTCATTTCAGCTAATTGCTCAGCGGTTGGGTCTTCGTGGATATAAGTGTCTGCGATGAAGATATTACGATCTTGCATGAGTACCGCATTCATAGCATAGAAGTCGTTCATGCCTTCTTTTTTACCAATGACACTTTCAACATATCTCAAGTGCAACTGATAATGGCCAAACGTACCACATACCATAGCATCTGCCGCACCATTATTGACCAACAACGAGCCAATCAATGTGGTCTTACGACGAACATCACGGCGTGCAAGCTCAATACTAACACCGCGACGCTTATTCTGTTCGTAGTAGCCTTGCCAGTAGTCTTTATAGCGAGAATCATCATCGATATTGACGATAGTAATGTTCTCGCCATCTTTTAGACGCAAGCCCAGTTTCTCAATATTGGCGGCAATGACTGAAGGACGACCAACCAAGATAGGCTTCGCTAGCTGCTCATCAACAACC
Source organism: Psychrobacter sp. AOP31-B2-9 (assembly GCF_052378005.1). NCBI lineage: Bacteria > Pseudomonadati > Pseudomonadota > Gammaproteobacteria > Moraxellales > Moraxellaceae > Psychrobacter > Psychrobacter sp. AOP31-B2-9. The sequence goes on along the minus strand of NZ_JBQSXG010000030.1, from coordinate 5,844 downwards.
ACTTGTACAGCAAGCAAGATATTATTGTCTTCACCTTCACAGTAAACAATACGTTTTGGTGCAGACTTGGCACGAGCAAAGATAGGCTTCATGACGAACGCAGAGTTATAGACAAACTCAGACAGACGCTGACGATAGGCTTGCATGTCAGCGATAGGTAGAGTGGCAACACCTGAATCCATCGCCGCTTGAGCAACGGCAGAAGCAATCTCGATGATTAGGTTTGGCTCTAGAGGTCCTGGAATCAGGTAATCACGACCGAAGCTTTGCATTTTATCGATGTTTCTAACACTGGCAGTTGGTGTTGCTTCGACGTGTGCCATGGCAGCGATCGCTTTTACACAAGCCACTTTCATTTCTTCATTAACGGTTGTTGCACCAACATCTAATGCGCCACGGAAGATATAAGGGAAGCATAATGCATTGTTTACTTGGTTTGGATAGTCTGAGCGACCTGTTGCCATGATAACATCTGGGCGTACAGCATGTGCCAACTCTGGCATGATTTCAGGCGTTGGGTTGGCCAGTGCAAAAACGATAGGGTCTTTTGCCATACGGCGAACCATGTCTTCAGATAACGTACCAGGCATAGATAAGCCCAAGAACATATCGACATCGTCCATGACTTCTTCGATCGTGGTTGCAGTCGTCTCACGTGCATAGCGCTGTTTGGTTTCATCAAGATTTTCACGAACGGTAGTGATGATACCGCGTGAATCTGAAACAAAGATATTGTTTTTATTTACGCCAAGTGCGCAAATGATATCCAAACAAGAAATTGCTGCGGCACCAGCACCTGAACAAACCACTTTGATTTCTTCGATTTTTTTGCCAGTAATCAATAACGCGTTGAGCATCGCCGCTGCAACAATGATTGACGTACCATGTTGGTCATCATGAAATACTGGAATGTTCATACGTTTACGTAGTTCACGCTCGATTTTGAAACATTCTGGTGCTTTGATGTCTTCTAGGTTGATACCACCAAAAGTAGGTTCAAGAGAGGCAACCGCTTCAATAAATTTGTCTGGGTCGTTTTGTGCAATCTCAATATCAAAAACGTCAATACCTGCGAATTTTTTGAATAAAACCCCTTTACCTTCCATGACAGGTTTTGATGCCAATGGACCGATATTACCTAAGCCAAGTACCGCAGTACCGTTGGTAATGACACCAACCAAGTTGCTACGAGCTGTATATTTTGCTGCTAGCGTTGGGTCTTTTTCAATTTCAAGACAAGGAACTGCCACACCTGGTGAGTAAGCCAGCGCTAAATCACGTTGGTTAGCCAACTGTTTAATAGGGGTGACTGAGATCTTACCTGGACGTGGAAATTCATGGTAATGTAAGGCAGCTTGTTCAAACTGCTCTTTTTCCGAACTAAGGTTATCCGTATTCAAATTGGTATCGTCATTCATAATAATTGCCATGGTTGGAATAAATTGGAATAAAGTAAATGGAGATAAAAAACAGTTCGCCCTTAAAAAATTAAAGAATGACAATAATTTAAAGGGTCATTGGTACTAAAGAATTGATGGTCACAGAGATAGTAATCAGTGATTAAATACTGGCATCAAAAACGCAATCTAACAAAAACTGTTATTCTACCACTATTGGCAATTCACGCCTAGTCAATAGCGATGAATTGCTTGAATAATACAATAAAATGATATTCATTATTTATCTTGTTGATAATGCCAAAAAACAAGGCTAAATACCAACCGTAATTCCATAATGTTTCAAAATATTACAGAGTAGTAGGATTATTAAGATGAACAGCTAATAGGTTGCTGAGGTGTGTTGGGGTTGGGTGGCGTTATATCCAGATCAGTAGCGGTGTCTTGCACACAATAGGGGTTGGCTAGCAATTCAAAAACTCGGCTAACTTCTTTAAGCTGACCTTGCTCTGCTGCTGTGATAGCACGCTGTGCCATACTATTACGTAATATATAAACAGGGTTATGGGTTTGCATATCTTGGATAGCTTGATCGATCGGTAGCTGTTGTAGTTGAGCTATATAACGTGTCGACCAATCTTGCCATACCAGTTGTGCATCAGTGCTCAACTCATTGGTTATAGTGAGTAGTAGTTTTTGCTCGTAGGGATGAACAGTTGGTGAGACCAAACCGAGTAGGGCGCGGAAGCTATTGGTGTAATCGAGCAAGTTGTTTTCTAGTAATGTCAACCACTCAAAAGCCAGTGTCAGACTCTGAGAATCATGAGGTAAGCCAAGTTTACGGCATAAGCCTTGCTGATAATGCTGCATAAAGCTCGCTTCATAAGGTAACAAGCACTCTGCCAGCGTGTCACGCGTGACGCCTTCTAAACGCATAAAGTGTGGTAACCAAACATTGAGATTCCAGTGACCGATAGCAGGCTGGTTTTGATAAGAGTATCGACCTGTGTGGTCGGAATGGTTGTTGATCCAAGCTGGGTTAAAACGTTCCATAAAACCAAAAGGTCCAAAATCTAAGGTGCTGCCAGTGATAGATAGATTATCTGTATTCATGACACCATGGGCAAATCCTATCAGCTGCCAATCAGCGATCATTCGTGCGGTACGCTCAACGACTGCCGTCAAAAACGCTGCCACAGGTTGTTCACTATCGCGACATTCTGGATAGTAAGTATCAATCATATAATCGGTAAATTCACTAAGTAAATCAGGTGCAAAGCTAGCAATCCACTCCACATGACCAAGGCGAATATGGCTATCAGCCACACGCATCAGTGCAGCACCTGTTTCGATACGCTCACGGCGTACCTGGGTATCTGATACAACGAACCCCAACGCGTTAGATGAAGGAATACCAAGCTGAGTAAGTGCGTGACCGCATAGATACTCGCGAATGGTGCTGCGTAACACAGCGCGTCCATCACCCATCCGTGAATAAGGCGTTAGGCCAATACCTTTAAGGTGCAGGTCTTGTGAGTGGTTGTTGTTATCGAGTACCTGCGCCATTAATAAGCCACGTCCATCACCCAACTGTCCAGCCCATTGTCCGAACTGGTGACCGGCATAAGCCATAGCCAGTGGTTTAAAGTCAGCTGGCACGTATTGACCACCCAATACCTCAACCCAGCGTGTCATCAGATCTTTATCTTCTGTCCAGCCCAACTGCTCTGCAACTTGGGTGTTGAAATGACCAGCACGTGGGTTGTCTAATGGCGTGGGTGGTTGCTCATGATAGAGGCGTGTGTCTAGTTTGACATAGGTATTTTGATAACGCATACAAGCCGTTCCTATTAAAACATCAAAATGATGGGACCACTATAACATAGCCACCACAAGACAGCGTTTAGCTTTATCTATCTTGCTGTCTATTTATTATATTCAATAAAAAACCCTCCATCCATGACGGATAGAGGGAAGGAGAAGCTTTACAATAATGAGAAGTCAGCGACTAAGCGGTTGTTTTGTTTGTTCCAATCGCACGAAATGCTGTTTTTAGATTGCTGTTATGCTCAAGTATTTTTTGCTCAACTTTGGCGTAATCGTGCTTTAGCTTATCATCAACTTCATGTAAACGATCAGCAAACTCTGTTTTCTTCAGTTCAATAGTTTTGGTTTTTAGCGCTTGCCATTCTTCTACTGTTTTCGTAAAAGCCTCATATTCAAACTTGATGCGATCTTGAAAATTCTTCATTGCATGAGGAATATCAATACCGCTTGCTGTCGCTGTATCAATCTGCTGTTGAGCGGTTTTAAACTGCATTTGCACTTCAGCATGCTTGATAGTAGTGTCATCTACAGTACGTAGCTCACTGGTTAAACCAATTTTAGATAAGCCTGCAATCAACCATTTGGTAGGGTCATATTGCCACCATTTAACACCATTACGATAGTCGTATTGGAAGAAGTGATGATAGTTATGATAACCCTCACCCCATGTGAAGATAGCTAAGAAAAAGTTATCACGGGCAGTATTGGTATCGGTATAAGGACGTGTACCAAACATGTGGCATAACGAGTTGATGAAGAAGGTAAAGTGATGGGTTAGTACTAAGCGCAGCAAACCAGCAATCAGTAAAGTACCCCAAACATCACCTAATAACCAACCAATACCAGCGACCATACCGACGTTTAAGGCAACTACCCATAAGCCATAGTATTTATGCTGAATTTGTAACGTTTTATCTCTGGTCAAATCAGGAATATTTTTGTAATCAAACTTACCACTAGGATAATTGCGCAGCATCCAACCAATATGGCTAAACCAAAAACCACGTTTTGCTGAATATGGGTCATCTAAACGATCATCTACATGACGATGATGGCTACGGTGACCAGAAACCCAGTCAAACGCTGAGCCTTGTACGGCTAGGGTTGAGCCAAGCAATAAGAAGTTTTTGACAATCGGATGCGCTTTATATGCACGATGTGACAGTAGACGATGGTAACCAGCAGTAATACTAATACCTGTCCATACCATAAAGGCACCAAATACACCCCAAACCGGCGCGCTAACTTGATGAGTCAATAAATACCACGGTGTGATAACGGCAGCAGCAATTGGCGTGGCTACTAATATAGCCGCAGGGATCCAATTGATCGGCGCTTTGGTAAACTCAAACTCCCGTATATCGATCTCACCTTTTTCAGAGGTATCAATTTTTACGGTCTTATCAGCATAGTTGCGTTTAGCAACTGGCAGATTATCGATCGAATTACTTGTATCAAAACGTGTCTTAAAACGTGAGGCTTGAGTGCTGGCTGCTTTTACAAGCGTATCACCAGATTTGATAGCGAAACGTAAGCCTTTCAGCGGTAAGCCAAGTGCTTTTTTTGCGATCATATAATATCCCTAACGGTATTCATTTAAGTCTCTATAATACCCTAAAATTTTCATAAAGTGAACACTCATGCACTATAAAAATATTGCTAAATAACAACAACTTGTATTGATTATGGGATGTATTGACGTAAATAACCTGTGATTTATCAGGCATTAAGGATAAGTGTAAGCACTATATCAAAATATATGAATTTTTTGAGGTAGCTGAAATGAAAAATAGATTTACGAATTTAGTAATAAATGGCTTGGGAAATCGGTAATGATTACATCGGTGTGCCATTGAACCAGTTGTGCAATCGTATCGGTGTTATTGACGGTCCAAGCACTGACTGGTAAACCGTAGCGGTGGCTATGCTCAATAACGGCTTGGTTGATAAGAGGATGGTATATACCCAATTGACCACAGCCAAGCTGTAGTGCTGTATTGGTCGCAGCGATCAAGGCTTTAGGTGTGTCAATCAACAAACCACGCGGAATGTGCATAAGTGGCTTGCTGCGTTGCAACCGCGCATGTAATTCCATATCAAAACTAGTTAACGCAATAGGTAAGTTGGCAAGAGGGCTGTAGATTAAATGCTGGATCAGTGCTTTCATTAGTTTGGCGTAGTTGGTACGGCTATGCGTCTTAATTTCGAGTTCAATATGAGTAAAACCATTTAGCAAAGGGGCCATACGGGTCAAAGAGATGATTTGATGTTCAAGCTGTCGGTATCGTCTAATCTCTGCAAGACTCAACTGGTCAATACGTGATTGTTGACGACACATGCGTGCTAAATCATCATCATGGAATACAACTAAGTGGCCATCAGCACTAAGCTGTACGTCAAACTCAATGCCTGTTAAACCATGAGCATTGAGACGGTGAGCATGCTCAAATCCTATCAATGTGTTTTCTAATACCTCACCACGGGCACCACGATGACCAAGTAATCGTGTGTTTTTAAAATTTATCATTGTTATCATTTCGGCTATTTGTATGAGTAATCATATAGCGTCATATGAGTAGCGTCTAATAAAATTTGTTAAATAGAATAGAGTGTTGATATG
>NZ_JBQSXG010000029.1:0-30341 GCF_052378005.1 Psychrobacter sp. AOP31-B2-9 | reverse complement strand
TTGGTGAATCTTTATCAATCAAAGATCAGTGAATAGCTGTTTGACGGCTCATGATGCAAGTAAGACCATCAAACCGTTGACGCTATGGCTTATCTACTAAAATGCTTTAGCAATTTCGCTCGCTACTGTCTATGCATTCAAACCTTTAAGTTTCATACATATACACATTATACTTACTTTTCAATCTGTTGAACATCGTAAGCTATTATATAGCATCGCTGTTGCACTACTTTATTTTACTGTAAGTCATCAATAAAAAAAGTCTGTCAAATAGGCTTGTTACTTATTAACAAATTGACAGCACTAAAAGGCAACACCTCAGTGTCACCCTTAAATCATCAATTACCACACTGTATTTATAATATTCAATATCCTATGTCTTCGATATCGATTCTACTCTATGTGAAAATAGCAAAGCAAACACAAAAGAATTAAACAATAAATGGAGCTCATATCGAGAATTGAACTCGAGACCTCTCCCTTACCAAGGGAGTGCTCTACCGCTGAGCTATATGAGCATGTTTTTAATAACTACAGCATACAATCTGTATATTTACTAAAAAAAATATCACGATACAGTTGTCATAAACTGGTTATCGTGATGTATTATTGATAAATTTTGCGATGGTGTATATATGGAGCGGGTGGCGGGAATCGAACCCGCGTCATTAGCTTGGAAGGCTAAGGTGTTACCATTATACCACACCCGCATTTACTCTTATTCTAACTAACTCTAATCGAGAGCCTGTAAGTATATAGAGCATGCTTGGCGCTATGAAAAGCTTAGAAAATATGGTGGTGGGAGAAGGATTCGAACCTTCGAAGCTTTCGCGACAGATTTACAGTCTGTTGGGTTTGACCGCTCCCCAATCCCACCTTAGGGTGCTTTGAACAAAAATGACTTTTATTTAAGACAAATTCATAAAAAGCTACTTTGAAAGAGATGGTGCCGACTGCCGGGATCGAACTGGCGACCTACTGATTACAAGTCAGTTGCTCTACCAACTGAGCTAAGTCGGCTTGTTCTCTCTAAAGTGGTGGCTATTCTATCAAATATTTTGAGATGCGCAAGCTCTTTTTCATCTTTTTTTTAATTATTTTTATAATAATATTCAAGCTATTGATTATGTTAATATTTTATCTAAACCCAAATAGCTGTTTTTACCATTAAAATTACTATTTGTATTTTTTAGCAGAAGTAGTTAACGGATTCGCAAACCATTACAGGCCATTTTTACAGCTTTTAGTAGCGCCAATGCCTTTTTATTAGTTTCATCCCACTCATCTTTTGGTACAGAATCAGCGACGACGCCTGCACCTGCTTGGATATGAATTTTTCCACGACGCATCACGGCGGTACGAATAGCAATGGCAGTATCCATATTACCATGCCAGCCCAAATAGCCTACTGAGCCGCCAAAGACGGTTCGACGTACTGGCTCTACTTCATCAATAATTTGCATAGCACGAATTTTGGGCGCTCCTGATAAAGTACCCGCTGGAAACGTTGCACAAAAAACATCTAGAGCATCTTTATCAGGCAATACCTGTCCTTCAACGTTAGAGGCAATATGCATCACTTGTGAGTAGCGCTCAATAAACATCTTTTCGGTGACTTTGACACTGCCGTATTCACAAACACGGCCAATATCATTACGACCCAAATCAATAAGCATTAAATGTTCGGCGACTTCTTTTTTATCATTGAGTAGATCCGCTTCAAGCGCTAAATCCTCTACTTCGTTCTGTCCTCGTTTACGAGTACCCGCCAATGGTCGCACCGTTACTTTGCCATTTTCAATACGTGATAATATTTCAGGTGATGCACCGATGATATCAAAGCGTTTATGATCATCAAGGGTATAACCATGTACCAAAAACAAATATGGTGATGGGTTTAAAAAGCGCAGGGCACGATAGACAGCCAGTGAATCCCCCTTATAATCAGCGGTCAAACGCTGTGCAGGGACAACTTGCATGACATCACCTGCTAAGATGTAATCTTTTATTTTATTGACATCGTTACAGTATTTTTCTGCGCCTGTTTGTGAGGTAAATGTCGGTGTTGGCATCACCGGCGCACTCAAGTTTGGCATCTCTGCTAATTTATCTTCAATTTTTTCGAGTTCACGGATAGCAGCACCGTAGCCATCTTCACTATTACAATCAGCATAGACGATAATAGATAATGTATTTTCTAAACTATCAAAAACAATCACGTTCATTGAAAGCATCAACCACATGTCTGGCATCGACATGGGGTTGGGTGCTTCAGACAGCCCCACGCTGGGTTCTATGACGCGAACCATGTCGTAGCCGAAGTAACCTACTAACCCGCCGCTAAAACTCGGTAAGGCAGTGACATCCTCTGCGGTTGGCATCTTATACTGTGCCATTAGCTTGCGAATATAGTCAAACGGATCATCAACTGTATGGACATCAATATGATCATTTTTTTTGACCGTCATACTACCGTTTGTATATTGCAAAATCAGATCACTACCCAAGCCAATCATCGAATATCTTGCCCAGCGCTCCCCACCTACGACTGACTCAAATAAATATGCTGAACCGTTTAAATCACGTACTTTCGAAAATACAGATACTGGTGTCTGCGCATCCATTAAGCGTTTTTTGACCAGCGGTGCATGACTAAAGCCACGGTCTTTAAAAGACTGATATTCTTCAAAGGTCATCATAGTAAAGCTCTCTTAACAAAATATTGGCAAAAGATAAAAACAATAGAAACCGTACCATCAATAAAAATGGCTACCGTTGACTGCCAAAAATACAAATGAAATATAGCGTCAACACTCTACTGAATGTTGACGCTAATACTAATGCACTAAGCACACACTTTTACGGCTAAGCCGTGATAAATATAAACGGATATAAACGTAAATTCAGGTTATACAGTACCTTTATTAAAAAACCATAACGCTAATGCAACAATAACAATGATAATAAATACCCATATAAACCAACCACCGCTTGGTTTTTTCTCAGGCTGTCCTGTATTGGCTGAGTTGCTAACAGCCTGATCTGCTGCATTATTGCCTTCTGTACCAAGATCATGAGATTGACCTAGATCTGCGGTGCCTGAAAATTGTGCGGTGGCTGCTTGCTTGGCACGTAAGATATCAGGATCTGCTTCTTCTTGCAGTGTCGTTTTTGTCGTTTTGTCATGCTCTGGTTCGACTACTGGCTTCTCATCCACAACCTCTGCTTCATTTATTTCTTCATACACAGCCCCTTCAGTTGCTACAGGCCGTTCTACTAATGGCTCACTCTCAGCGACTGCTGGCGACTCAGGCTCCATCGTTGCCACTTCTTGTGGCTCAGCTACTGCTTTTGTGCTCACTGACTCTTCTAGCACTACTTCTTCTACTATAGGCTCTGGGGTATCTTCTACTGGTGCTGACTCTACCTCTTCTGCGGATGATACGCTTTCTACGGTTGATAAAACGTCATCGATACCCGTTTCTTTTACGACAGGCTCATCGACGGCTGAATGTTCGATAATATACTCTTCAAACTCATCTTCTTTAAGAATACTCTCAGCAGACGCAGCTTCAGTATCTACTTCCTTACTAACTTCTACATCATCTGGTGCGACTGGTGCTGACAAGTTATTCTCTGGCGCAGCAACTGGTGCCTTCACCTGAAAGCGAAAGCTTGCAAAACCAATCGTATCGTCCGCTTGTAATAGGCTAGATTGATTGCCCTCGATGCGCTGCTCGTTGATAAAAGTACCGTTTGATGAGTTCAAATCTTTCACATATAACTGACCATCTAATAGGCTTAACACCGCATGATTACGCGATACCTGCTTGCTACCGAGTACCACATCATTATCACTGCCGCGTCCAATGGACAAGCTGTCATCGACAGTTAAGGTTAAGTCGCCAAGCGCTTCTGTTAAGGCGTTAAGCTGCCATGTAGAATTATTGGTCGATAGCGTATCGTTGTCTTCTAAAGTAGTCATGATAATCGTACTCCTAATGATTCATTTTTACGTGATTTTGGCTATTATTTTTATCATTGTTTTCGAAATAAGAAAAAAACCTAGCCTTGGTATCATATTGTTGTTATTTAGGCATAAACTCAGGATTAAGGATACCTGTCAACTGACTATACGGAATACTGAGTGTTGGCATACCATAAGCATAAGCACCGATAGCATAAGGTTGATACTGAATATCGATTCCCTGATCAGTCAAGATCACATTGTCACTCAATACAAATGGCCAAGTCTCTTCGTAGCTACTGACATCTTCGTCAATCGTTTTTACCCATGCTTTGTAGCTGTCATACGCCAACGCCTTAAAGCGCGACTTTTTAGGCTCAGGCACCATATCATCTAAGGTAACTTGCTTTTGGGTACTGCTATCAAACATCAGGTATTCGCTATACGGCATTCCATGTGCACCACCGGTATAAACATAAGTACTGATCTCGAACAGCTCAAACTTACCAATGTGCCCCAGATAAGTAGGAGTCACCATTAGCTGATAAGCGAGAGAGCTATCTACTGGTAAATCCGTAAACTGCGCAGTAGCAAAATCCGTCAGTGCTTGTGTTACTGCTTGTTTACTGACAGTGGTGGCTACAGGACCTGACTCACTGACACCATTGTTTACAATCAAAGTGTTGATACGCGTATTAACAATACTGTTGATCCATTGTTGATTGGTTTTGAGATATTCAATCTCAATTTCTGGGCAGTTATTGTGCTCGATGCACTGCGTTTTTAAGGCATCTGGCAAGCTATAATGCAAATAATCATTATTATTGATTAAGCTATTTTGATAGGTTGTTTCATTGCTATTATTAACTCTGGAGTCAGCATTGGCAGTCAAGCTCGCGGCACTCAAGAGCAATACCATACTCAATGACCATATCGTGCGAGGTTTGGTATGAAGGTGTGCTGCTCTTTTGCCACAAAATAACGTTATTGACTGAGCTTGAGTGTTCATACTTACTTATCCTGTGTCATAAACTGTAATTTTTTAAAGTGTGCTTGATAATGATTAGGGCCTATCTTCATGGTAAAAATAGTCAGTGAACGACTAAACCGCTACTATTTCATCCTCACTAAATAAACGAGATTATCATCTGCAGTCGGCAGCCCTGTATTCATTTTAGAATGTTTCAACTATACTAGTGTACCGTAACCTGTGCCCTCTCGTGTTGAAACACTGTTTTGTTTTTGCTAGCAATAATCCTATATTAAGGCGCTAAGCACAAACAAACAAAAGGACACGGCAAGCGTGTCCTTTTGTTTGTTTATTCGCTAAAGACTGCCTACTCACCAAATGGTAATGCAACGAAATCAGCCACATCTACGCTACAAACTAACGCTCACGCAATTAGTGCTCACGAGTACTGCTAAATGTGATTTCTGGGTAGCGATCTTGCATCAGCTGCAAGTTGACTCGTGATGGCGCAAGATAGGTCAAATAACCACCACCATCTAATGATAGTTGGTCATGGGCTTTTTTCTTAAACTTCGCTAGTGCCACTTCATCGTCACAGTGAATCCAGCGTACTGTTGCAATAGATACCGGCTCAAAGATACATTGGACTTTGTACTCTTCTTTGAGACGATGCGCGACCACCTCAAACTGTAGTACACCAACTGCACCCAGAACCAAATCGTTATTAATCTGCGGCATAAAGACCTGTGTTGCACCCTCTTCACTTAGCTGCTGCAGACCTTTTTGTAGAGCCTTGGACTTAAGCGGATCTTTTAGAACGACACGGCGGAACAACTCAGGCGCAAAATGTGGAATACCAGTGAAATTCAGCGCTTCGCCTTCGGTGAAACTGTCACCGATTGAGATGGTTCCGTGGTTATGCAGACCAATGATATCACCCGGATACGCTTCTTCTAATGCTTCGCGGTCTCCGGCCAAAAAGGTCAAGGCATCGGCAATACGTACGTCTTTACCCAAGCGTACATGCTTCATTTTCATGCCTTTTTCATACTTGCCTGAGCAGACTCGTAAGAAAGCAATACGGTCACGGTGACGCGGATCCATATTGGCCTGAATTTTAAAGACAAAACCACTAAAATCCGTCTCAGTCGCTGCCACTTCACGCTCATTGGTTGGATGCGCTTTTGGCGGCGGTGAGTATTTGACTAAGGTATCCAGTACCATGTTGACGCCAAAGTTACCCAATGCGGTACCAAACAACACTGGCGTCATCTCGCCCGCTAAAAACTCGTCTACGCTGAATTCTTCTAGCGCCATTTGTACCAGCTCAAGTGATTCCTCAAAAGCATCAAACATCAGCTTACCCAAACGCTCACGAATATCTGGATAATCATAGCCTTCGCGGACCTCAGAAATGGTCGTCTTGCCGCCATTACCTTTTTCATAAAAGTAAGTTTTGTTTTCGGTCAAATGATAGACACCAACAAAATCTTGACCCATACCGATAGGCCATGTCACTGGTATACATTTGATTTTTAGTACTGCTTCAATCTCACTCAGTAGCTCAAGAGGCTCACGAATCTGGCGATCAAGCTTATTGACAAATGAGATGATTGGCGTGTCACGCATACGGCAAACTTCCATCAATTTGATGGTTCGTTCTTCGACACCTTTAGCACCATCCACCATCATCAGCGCACTATCTACAGCGGTCAAGGTACGATAGGTATCTTCACTAAAGTCGGCGTGACCTGGTGTGTCCAGTAAGTTGACCACATGGTCTTTATAGGGAAACTGCATGACAGAGGTAGTGATCGAGATACCACGCTCTTGTTCCATGCTCATCCAGTCTGATGTGGCATGACGATCCGTCTTGCGACCTTTAACTTCACCCACTACCTGAATAGCTTGCCCCCACAACAACAACTTCTCAGTCATTGTGGTCTTACCAGCATCGGGATGCGAGATAATGGCAAAGGTGCGACGTTTGGCAACTTCTTTGTTTAGTTTCTTTGGATCTACGCTCATAATTTTTGGCTTCAACCTTAACTTCAAAAAGGCTGTCTTTTAGACAGTAATCTAAATACATAGAATAAATAATGGGCATATTGTAGCGGATTTAGCATCATGATGCAGAATTAGCGCACAAAAACCGCCGTCTAATAACCAAATTTTAATTTGTATAACCAAGAACTTGATTACCATACCCAAAGCAGCGAGAACGCTGAATTGTTTTCTACCCAATACATCTTGAATATAAGATGACTAACAGAGCATGTCCTAAATTCAATCAATATTAGTTTTAGAGTTCTTTAACGATAGTCGTCAAAAACAATAGTTATCAAAAACGATAGTCATCAAAATTACAAATTCACAGTATATACTTGCAACTGGCCTAATATACTTACTTACGACTCGTACATAGTCGGGACAACGGTTTGTTATGCTAAATGACAATCTAAAACTTACCGTTTAATCATAAAAACTGATAACAAAAAAGGATATCTTATGAAAACTTTATACTCTACCAAAGCAAGTGTGACTGGCGGCCGTGCAGGTTCAGCCAGCTTGAGCGACAGCGATCTTAGCATCAACATGGTACCACCAGGCTCTGGAAAAGAAGGCAATAACCCAGAGCAGATGTTTGCGATTGGTTATAGCGCTTGCTTTGACGGGGCACTTGGCGCTGTCAAGCAAATGGAAAAAGCAAAGTTTGATTCAACCACTCGGATAGAAGTCGATTTGCTACAAGGCGAAGGACATGACTATAAGCTAGCCGCTAAAATCCATGTCATTGGCGAAAACACAGAGCTGTCTGCTGATGAGTTTCAGCAACTGGTCGAAAAAGCGCATCAAATCTGCCCATATTCAAAAGCCACGCGTGGCAACATCGATGTCGAAGTGACGTCAGAAGTAAAATAATACAAGCGCAAGGCTTAAGTAGCTTGGTTATCAAGTCAGCTAAAAGAATAAAGAACTCAGTTAACGCTGGGTTCTTTTTTTATGTGCCATTAGGCGTGTTGAACATTCAAACATTAGGGCTGCTGATCGCTAAAATTGCACCAAATTAGGCGCAAGCCGAAGATAATGTCGAGACCTTAACTAGGCTTGTAACAACGTTTGCAAAAATGTTTGGAAGCATTTTAGCATCAGCCTTGAGAACGGATCCAGCAAAGCTCTGCTTTGCCCGTTTGCAAGGCGAGAGCTATGCTCGAGTGGAGGGCAGTACTCTTTTTTGCCAATACATGGCGAAATTGTTTCACCTAGAATGACTAGGTATCAAAAATTTCACTGCATATTGTCTAAAAAATAGTCACTGCCAGCACCACATTTGAATGTTCAACACGCCCTAATCAGCTACTCTAATAAAACATATTGAATATCTCGTAACGGTTAAGCAGTTCGGCACACGCTGATTTTATCGTTATAATAAGCCTATATTTTTATCTAATAGCTGATAAGTGACCCTTATGACTGACCATACGCCTAACCATACTGACGATAACGATAACAAGCACAATTCACACCAAGCGCTTGATCCTGAAGCATTGCCAAACTTTGATGACATGCCTAATGTCGCGACGATGGATACCAGTCATGTCGATAAAAACCAACCGCCTTTTATCTTGGTTGATGGCTCTTATTATCTGTTTCGCACCTATCATGCGCTACCCAAAACCATGCAAAACTCACAGGGTCTGATCACCAATGCCGTTCGTGGCACACTCAATGCGCTGCTCAAGCTGATGCGCCGTTATCACCCTACCCATATGGCGGTCTGCTTCGATACCAAGTCACCGACTTTTCGTCATCATATGTCTGCTGATTATAAGGCCGCTCGCCCGCCCATCGACGTAGAGCTGGTAGAGCAGATTCCTTATATTCATCGTTTAGTCACAGCGTTAGGTCTTCCGCTACTACGTATCGAAGGCGCAGAGGCCGATGATATCATCGGTACACTTGCCCACCGTGCCGTCGCCGAAGGTCATCATGTCGTCATCTCAACTGGTGATAAAGACATGATGCAGCTGGTGAATGACTGCGTAATATTAGAAGACAGTTTTACAGGTAAAATTACCGACACCCAAGCAGTCATCGACAAATTCGGTATCAATCCAAACCAAATGATTGATTTTTTGACCCTAATGGGCGATGCCTCAGACGGTATTAAGGGCGTACCGGGTATCGGTAAGAAAACCGCAAAAGACTTACTCGTTGAGTACGGTGATATCAGTAACATGTTAAAGCATATTGGCTTTATCAAAGGGCGCGGTGCCAAAGGTCTGATTGAACACGCCGACGATATCCCCTTTAATCGAAAACTGGCCACCATCGTCACAGACTTAGGTATCGGTCAAGACTGGAACGATCTAAAAATCAATACCGATCCTTGTGCTCATATAGACGAATTACGCGAGTTGTATAATGAGCTTGAGTTTAGAAACGAGCTGGCGTCGCTCGACCACCCAAATCATCCTGCCAATGCAAACGGCTCACAAAGTGTCGCTGACAGTCAAGCCAATGCCGAATCACAAGCGCAAGTCGCCAAGTCGCTACAGTCAAATCAGATTGATAATATAAAAGACGGTCACAACCCTGATAGAGCGTGGCACACTGTACTGGATGAGCCTGCGCTTGATAGTTTGATCAAATCATTAGAAGCAGCACCGCATTTCGTCATTGATACCGAAACCACTAGCATCAATTGGCGTCAAGCCGAAATCGTCGGTCTATCCTTTGCTACGCAAGCACATGAAGCGTATTACATTCCGCTAACGCACAGTCTAGAAGGTGATGAGCTGACGGCCAAACAGCTCGATCGCGATACGGTGTTGACACGCCTAAAACCTATTTTAGAAAATTCAAAAATCGGCAAAATCGGTCAGCATCTAAAATACGATGCTCACGTTCTTAGTCATTATGATATCGACCTAGTCGGTGCTATTCATGAGCAGCCTAATAATTGGGCTATGGATACCATGCTTGCCAGCTACGTGATCAATGCTGCCGCCACTCGTCACGGTATGGATGACTTGGCACGGCATTACCTGCAAACGCAAACCATCAGCTATGAAGACGTCGCTGGTAAAGGTGCGAAACAAGTCACCTTTGATCAAGTCGCTATTGATATTGCTAGCGACTATGCCTG
Organism: Psychrobacter sp. AOP31-B2-9; assembly: GCF_052378005.1. Lineage (NCBI taxonomy): Bacteria > Pseudomonadati > Pseudomonadota > Gammaproteobacteria > Moraxellales > Moraxellaceae > Psychrobacter > Psychrobacter sp. AOP31-B2-9. The sequence goes on along the minus strand of NZ_JBQSXG010000029.1, from coordinate 20,255 downwards.
TGAAGATGCCGACATTACCTATCAGTTGTTTGATGTATTCAGCGTTGAGCTGGCGAACGATGCCAATAACACCAAGCTACTCCATGAGTTAGAGATTCCTACCGCTGAAATACTATGCCAAATGGAAGCGAATGGCATTCTTATCAAGCGTTCGTTTTTAAACGAGTTATCAAAACGCTTCGATGAAGAAATCATCGCGCTTGAAAAACGTGCGTATGAAATCGCTGGTGAAGAGTTCAATCTTGGCTCACCAAAGCAATTAGGCGAAATGCTGTTTGAAAAGCTCGGCGTTGCTGGTGGCAAAAAAACCAAATCAGGTCAATACTCGACTGGCGAAGCTGTCCTATCAAAAATCGACCATCCATTGGTAGATATTACGTTGGAATATCGCGGTCTATCTAAGCTTAAGAGCACTTATACTGATGCATTGGATAATGTCGCAGATGCTGAGACGGACCGAGTACACACCAGTTACCATCAAGCATTAACCAGCACTGGTCGTTTGTCATCAACTGATCCTAACTTGCAAAATATCCCAATTCGTACCGCGACTGGTCGATTAATTCGTCAAGCCTTTATCGCACCAAAGAGTCGCGTAATTCTCGCAGCCGATTACTCACAAATCGAGCTGCGTCTCATGGCGCACTTCTCAGGTGATAAAAACTTAACTCATGCCTTTAACGAAGGTCTCGATATTCATGCGGCGACTGCTGCTGAAGTACTTGGCAAAGAGGTCGCAGACGTCACCCCAACCGAGCGCCGCAATGCCAAAGCTATTAATTTCGGGCTGCTATACGGTATGAGCGCGTTTGGACTTGCCAAGCAGCTACAGATGAGCCGTAATGAAGCGCAAGACTATATTGATATGTATTTTGAGCGCTACCCAGGTGTGAAAGACTATATGATTAATACCCGTGCCAGCGCTCATGAACAAGGCTATGTCGAGACCATATTGGGCCGCAAACTCTATACGCCTGATATCACGCACAGTAACCGTATGGTCAAGCAAGGTGCAGAACGTGCTGCGATTAATGCGCCACTTCAAGGATCAGCGGCAGATTTGATTAAGCTGGCTATGATTGCCGTCGATCAAGTATTGCCAAAAGAGCAAGCCAAAATGCTGCTACAAGTCCACGATGAATTGGTGTTTGAAGTCGATGCGGATAAAGTCGATGAAATAAGCCAACTGATTACCGATGCGATGCAAGATGTATTAAAGACAACCGCTGTCGAAAAAGGTTGGAATGTAGACTTTGCAGTACCGTTACTGGTTGAGACTGATAGTGGTCAGAACTGGGATGAGGCGCATTGATACTTGAAGTATATTAAGTATCATTTTATAAAAAATAGAAAACGGCTGAGCATTTTGCTTAGCCGTTTTTGTTAGCACTGTGTTCGTATGACTATTCCGCAATGACCTTGCACTAAAAATAGAAATGAGCACACGTTGAACTGCTAAAAATTAAAACTTCATCAGCCACAACTTTCAAATAACTAAAGACCTATGGCATAATACTTTTGTTTACCCTTTTTAGCTACCTAAAACAACTGAAGCCATCTATGATTAAACCAGTGAACCTTAGCTCCCTTACCTTCTTTACGCTTGCTAGTTTAAGCTTATGCACGCCAGCACTGGCTGACACCGAGACTACTACAGAACCTGAAGCGGTCGCGTCTGTCACATCACAAACGGACTTGCCATCTAGTGACGCTAACCCTAGTCGTGATGAAAACCTCGAACAACTTGGCTATCAATCCACCGACATCTCTACCGAGCAACCCTTGCCACCAGTACCAGAAGAGCAAGACTGGACAGATGAGCGCCGTGAAGATGTTCAAGACCAATTGCACGAATGGGCACACAAAATGGATGGCTGGTTTGGTGAACCTGATCCGAAAGAACCTGCCAAAGCCAGCTTACGAGTTGTGCTAGACACACGTTGGGCCAACGACCCAAAGACAGGTAGCGACGTCACTGTCGAGCCTAGAATTCGTGGTCGCTTACAGTTACCTGTGCTAGAAAAACGACTCAGCCTGATTATCGGTGATGAATATTTGGATGACGATACCTTTTTGAAGCAAGGCACGACTGGCGATACTTACCAAGCGAGCAATAGCAAAGACCGACTTATCGACTCTCGCAAAACTCGAGAAGACAACGCCTCTATTGCACTGCGTTGGTCACGTTTTACCGATGATATCGAAGACCAATTAGGTGTAAAAACAGATGTAGACGTCGGGGTTCGCTCAATCGACGATCCTTATGTCAAAGTCAGTATCGATAAGGACTGGTACGAAAGTAACAATCTAGACATAAGTACCGACAGCTATTATCGCTATGGGCTTGATAGCGAACACTATGCCAAAGGCGCACTCGACCTGCAATATGGCAAAAACAAAAATCGATTTATCAATAACCGTACTACCGTTCGCTATCGTAATGAAGATAATGAAGAGCGCAAAGATTGGAGTAACGACCTCAGACAAGTCCATTATTTAGGTCACGAAAAACAACTGTCTTATGGTGTCTCTGCCAGCGGTTACTTTGAAAGTGACAAATCAGGATTAAACAGTTATGGTCCGGCTATCAGCTACCGCCAACCCATCTGGCGCAAGTGGCTTTATGTCCAGACAGAGCTAAATTATTATAATGATGAAATAGAAGATAAAGACCATTATCCTTCTGCCCTACTACGTATGGAAGCTTTGTTTTAAGAAACATTGTTTTAAGAAACGCTGTCTTGAGAAGCATTGCTTTGATACGATAGACAACAGATTATATCTATGCAAATTTGCTATACTCTAGGGCATGTTCTCAATTCAATCGATAGTTATCTAAATGGGTTAAAAATAGCTAAATCTTGCCAAACGGCGTCAAATAGCTGACTAATATCTCGATATTATCTGCGCTATCTTCCTTGTTTGACGGCAATTTATCTCATTTTTATCACCATTTTTAAAATGAGGACACGCCCTAGTCAAAGAACTCTAAAATGGCTACAAGGCAGCCGACTGCAGATCGTACAAGTAGTACATCTAAGTAGGCTAACACTGTAGCGGTTTAGTCGTTCGCTGACTATAAATATAATCTCGAGGAATCACCTATCTAATGTCTGACCTCGGTTTACTCATGATTAACAACCATTAAGTCACTTATTATGAACATATTGATTACAGGCGCATCGCGTGGTATTGGCTTGGCCACAGCCAAAAAACTGGCAGAAAAAGGCCATCATGTTGGCTTGTTTGCAACCAATACAGCGACTCTTGCAGAAGCGGTGAAAGACAAAGCGTTTAAAAAGCCGCTCAAAAAACAGCGCGTCATCACAGGTCAGTTAGATGTTACGCAACCTGATTCATGGGACGATGCCATCAGTCATATGATCGATAATTTTGGCAGTATTGATGCTCTAGTTAATAATGCAGGCGTACTGGTCAGCGGTACATTAGCAACCACTAGCTTAGATGAGCAGTTGGCTTTAATCGATGTTAATTGTAAAGGCGTACTCATCGGCTGTCATAAACTGGCGCCTTATCTGGCCGATAGTAAAGACGGCAAGATCGTGAATGTATCGTCTGCGTCTGCTATCTATGGTCAGCCTGAAGTTGCTAACTACTCTGCCAGTAAGTTTTTTGTACGCGGGCTTACTGAAGGTCTTAATATTGAGTATGGAAACTTAGGAATTAAGGTTATTGATGTGATGCCTCTATGGGTCAAATCTGACATGACAGCGGACATCGAAGTGACGAGTATTGATCGCTTAGGCATCAATCTAAACGTCAACGATGTGGCCAAAACATTGTGTAAACTAACCAGCAGTCCTAATCGCAAACTAAAACGTACACATTACTCTGTGGGCATACCAGCGAAAATTTTTCAGGCAGTATCACAAGTCACACCAGACTCTGTCATACGTTGGGTCAATACCAAAGTTGGTGCAAGGTAGCGCGTCAGTATAACAACACCACATCCCTTAAATCATAAAAAAATGGCTGCTGAATTTTCGGTGGCCATTTTTTTTACTGCGATTTTCCTTACATTTTTTGAACATCCTGTCACACCTTGCTACTACCAGCAATTATGATAACGCGCCATACTAATTATGCTAAATACAATTATTTTTCAGAAAGATAATCACCAATAATAATAAGGATGCCATTATGAAAAATACCAAAAGCCCACTATCAGAAGAGATGGATCATATCGAAGGTGACAACAATATTAATGATAACAGTCAAGAAATTGATTTAGACAACCCTATGTTGCATACCATTGATAATGACGACGTAATTGACAACAGTGCAGGGTTTGATAACTCACAAGTCGGTAGCGATGCTACACAAGGTCTCACACCTATACACCGCCAGAATATAGATGAATCACGTGTGGACGAAGTATTGGTCGACGACAATCTAGATGACAGTGACTATCCTAGTATCGTGGATATTGTCGATAGAGAGGCGGCAGAATACAGTAATCGTAATGATAAATAGAAATAACTTAAAGGTATTAAAAATAGCTTAACATCAGAAAAAACGAAGCAGTAACCTAAATATAAAAAGCACGCCCAATGTGATGGAGCGTGCTTTTTTGTTGATGATGAAATAAATTAAATTTCACTAAAAATCATCTTTACCAAACATGATTTACTCCACTGATAATGGCTGATCAGTCCACACATCACGGTAGCTGGTATAATAGGTAATCATGCCTATTGGGAACAGCACTAAAAAACCCAGTCCAAGAGTAAAGATAACCGCTAATATTATAAATATGGGAGCAATTATCCAAAAAACTAAAAATGGTAGGATATTTTTCAAACACCCTTTAAAGCTCATTTTCATTGCCTCAACAGGCTCGATGTCGTGAAGCACAATCAAAGTAGGTGCAAACCATATTGCCATAAATACGGGGAATAATAGTGCAGCAGCGAATAATCCACCTACTAAAATACCCATCACTGCGGTATCACTTGGCTGCTGAGCCAAAGAAAAGACCATACCACCAAATATAAGTACCATAGGGATCATCACAACAATGATAGCTACTAAATACAATATGAATAGTATAATTAATGGTTTAAGGTGCGTATAAAAAGCTGAAAATAAATGATCGAATTTCAGCTCCCTATTTGTAGCTTGATCAGCACATCCTTTTATTATTCCTCCAATAAACACAAAAGATATAAAAGGAAAGATGAAATTTAAAACAGGAATACTACTACCGATAGCAGCGATGATTAGGTAAGCAACACCAATCGCTAACCACAATAAGAATTGATCTTTGAATACCATAAAAGCTTGAGTGAGCCAACTTATACCACACCCTGCTGGGCACATTCGCGGCTCTGCTAATAACTGCGGTAATAAATTACCATATTCATCCATTGACGGTAAATTAGGTGGTTGACCATTAGGTTTTTGCAATGATATGGAATTCAGTGAATCGTCAAGGCTAGACATGTGTGTCCTTAAAAAATAAAGTTGCACGGATATGTGAAACAAATCGCGCAACACAGAATTTGTTTTGCATATTGTTACATACTAGCAACATAAAATCTCAACTTTATTTTAATAAAGACAGTTTCTGAAATTATTAGCAAAAAAAATACCGAACATTATATCCGATATTTTATATCTAGCTATTTTGAGCTGATTATTTATGCCCAACCATCTAACGTACCTGCCCAACCTTTCACCAATGGCGCACTGAGTGCTTCAAGCAAGTCAATATGCCTGTCATCGAGATTGAGTGCTGGAATATAATGATATTCTTGCCCGCCCGCATTGAGGAAATTGTCACGGTTTTCAATCGCTAGCTCCTCTAATGTTTCTAAACAATCAGCAGAAAATGCCGGACTGATGACTTGTACCGAGCGCACGCCAGATTTGCCCCAATCGTCTAACACTACATCCGTATACGGCTTGACCCACTCTTGCTTACCAAAACGCGACTGGAAACTAATAATCCATTCATCTTTTGTTAGACCGAGCGCTTGAGCCACTTGCGCGGCTGTACACTTACAACGCTTGGGATATGGATCACCTTTGTCAGCATAAGGCTGCGGAATACCATGAAAGCTAAACATTAGCTTTTCAGGTTTGCCATGCTCTGCCTGAAAACGACGAATCGAATCTGCCAATGCTTGAATATAAAGTGGATGCGCAAAGTAATCTTTGACGATGGTATAGTTCGGCAAATTACGCTGCTTTAGTGTCCATTTCGTTAGCGCATCATAGACCGCACCACCTGAAGATGCTGAGTACTGCGGAAATAACGGCAAGATAACGAAGTGATCCACGCCCTCAGCACGCAAATCATCCATCACATCAGGCAACCCAGGATTACCATAACTCATTGCAGAATGCACAGACACTTGAAACGGTGCGGCAATATTTACTAACCGCGGCGCTAACATCTCAACTTGGCTGTTTAATATCTTACGAATCGGCGAATCGCCTTCCCAAATACTGGCATACGCTTTTGCCACACGTTTCGGACGACTGGGCAGTACGAATAAATTGAGAATAATCGCCCATAAAAACTTGGGAATCTCAATCACGCGTGGATCTGACAGAAACTGTTTTAGGTAACGACGCACGGCAGGCGCGGTTGGCTCATCTGGCGTACCTAGATTCACTAATAAGACGGCAATACGTGGTGGCAGTTCAGGTTTCATAGCAGCATTATTCTATTATGTTGATTAGAGAAGATATTGGGTGAATGAGAAAAAGTATTGGCTTAGATAAAGCAGTTATGGACAAAGCGATTATGTAGCAAACCATTATGAAGTCACCATTAAATAAACGCTTTGTCAGTGTAGCATTTTACCCCTTAATGACGCAGGGTAAAAGTGTGTCAATACAATTTGATACGCAATTGCTCTATACCCATTCAGCCTGCATAAATTACCCGTTACACCTCTATCTATAGCCGACTCGAGACAAAGTAGATATGACAATTTAGATATAAGAAAGGCAGATAAAGCACAACAAATATTGGATAAAATAAACCTGACTCTATCTTTGATTTATATAGAATAGGAGATATGATAAAAAACCTAGCTCGAAAGACACTGTATGGAGGTTGTACTCATTCGCGCATCACCATACAATAGACAAGCATGGCCATAAGGCATGTTGCCATATTATTTTTACTTTATCGATGACAGTTGTCTTGCGAGGTAGCTTTGAACGCACGCCCTAATAATACCAGTGACCAATCCCCCACAGATAAATCAGATGCTGCCATTTCAGCAGACTCGGTAGGTATCGTCACACCGCAGATTTTTCATTTCGATGAACCGTTGACCTTGGAGTGCAACCGTACTCTACCCTCTTTTGACCTGATTATTGAAACTTACGGCACGCTCAATGATGACAAATCCAATGCTATTTTGATTTGTCATGCGCTGTCTGGCAGCCATCATGCTGCAGGTTTTCATAGTGCCGATGATAAAAAGGCAGGCTGGTGGGACAACATGATTGGTCCCAATAAAGCAATTGATACCAATCAATTTTATGTGGTCTGCGTCAACAACATTGGCAGCTGTTTTGGCTCAACTGGCCCCACCTCTATCAATCCAGATAGTGTCAGCTTAGATGATAGTGTCGAACCACCCGTTTATGGTCCTGACTTTCCACTGGTGACGATTAAAGACTGGGTAAAAACCCAAGCCATGCTGTCAGACCGTTTGGGAATTGAAGTCTGGCACGCCATTGTTGGCGGATCAATGGGCGGTATGCAAGCACTGCAATGGTCAGTCGACTATCCAAATAGGCTCAAACGCTGTGTCATCATTGCCAGTACGCCCAAACTATCGGCGCAAAACATTGCTTTTAACGAAGTGGCGCGTCAGTCTATATTGTCTGACCCTGACTTCAAAGATGGTCGCTACTTACAAGCAGGTACCTACCCTCGTCGTGGACTGATATTGGCACGCATGGTCGGTCACATTACCTATTTGACTGATGATGCGATGAAAGCCAAATTTGGCCGTGATTTAAAATCTGGTAAATTCATGTACGGCTATGATGTCGAGTTTCAAGTCGAGAGCTACTTGCGCTATCAGGGTGAGCGCTTTAGTGAAAACTTTGATGCCAACACCTATTTGCTGATGACCAAAGCCCTCGACTACTTTGACCCGACACGCGATTATGCCAGTGACATAGGTGAGCCGTCTCCTTTGCCCCAGTCAATACATAGCACTGCATCTACTATAAAAGCAGCAGATATCGATGACTCTGATAGTACAAAGCGCTCAGACGCTGAAGATAATGGTACAAATTCAGAAAATGATATCAAACAAGCTCGCCACCAAGAACTCATGGCATTAAAAGCCGCTTTGGCGCATACCCAATGTCAATACTTAGTAGTATCGTTCACAACCGACTGGCGCTTTTCACCAGAGCGCTCACAAGAGATAGTAGACGCATTGATGGCTACAGGCAAACCTGTCAACTATATCAATGTTGATGCACCGCATGGCCATGATTCTTTCTTATTTGATATTCCACGCTACATGGGTGCCGTCAAAGGGTTTTTAACAGCACCATTTATTTCTGGCAAAAACATTGCCACAGGAGCACGCTCATGAGAATGGATCATCAACTGGCTGAGCGTTGGATTGCCCCCCATTCGCATGTGCTAGATTTGGGCTGTGGTAATGGCGAACTACTCGCTCACCTACAACAAAATCGCGGTGTAACTGGCTACGGACTTGAGATTGACGAAGAAAAAATCAATGATGGCATCGCAAAAGGCTTATCGATTATCGAGCAAGATCTGAATGATGGTCTAGCGCGCTTCGCTGACAACAGTTTCGACACCGTCGTCATGGCCCGTGCGCTGCAAGCAGTGAAATCGCCTGATGTGCTATTGCTTGATATGCTACGTGTGGCCCGCGAAGCCGTCATCACCTTCCCTAACTTTGCCCATTGGCAAAACCGGCTGCATCTAGGGCTGAAAGGAATGATGCCTGTATCAGAGGCACTGCCTTACGAGTGGTACAACACTCCAAACATTCATCTGTGTACGTTTAAAGATTTTGAGCAGCTCTGTGCTAAGCATGACATTCATATCGTCAATCGCTTTGCCGTCAGTGACTCTGAAAAAGGTCATACGCCACTGATGAAAGCATTGATTCGACAAGCTCCCAATCTGTTAGCAGACGTCGCTATTTACAGAGTGACTAAACGTACATCAGATTAATATTATCAATGCAGATGCTTGCCTCTTAGCCTCAAAATATTGATATCTGAGTAACTGTATGATTTTGTTACAAACAATATTGGGTAAATTACCGTTAACTTAGGTAATTAGTATTTGAGTTTCGTAAACTTGGGTGTTAAGCTAGCAAAATAATGTTGGCCACGCCCTAATTTCGACCGTTTATCGTGTCGATTAAGGTTAACCAACCCTCAAACATTAAATATATTGCTAATAATTAGGTCAGTTAGTCTCGCTGGATACCCCCTAATTGTTATCGCCGTCTAAACCTCTTTAGCGGTGCAACTCTTTTGCTTATTAACTGCCTAATTTTGGAGCTGCTATGAAATTATTAAAAGCTGCGTTGTTTACTGCATTGTTTTCTTGTGCAGGTCTTGCCAACGCTGAGTTAATATCAAACGTACCACTTGATACGTCACGTTTTGAGCTAATGCCAATCAGCGAGCTATCCAGTCGTGCTGCCCAAGGTAACGATCATGCCCAATTCTATCTAGCCAAGCGCTTACAGAAAGGTGAAGGTGTTGCACAAAACACCCAACAAGCCATTCAGTGGTATACCAAAGCAGCTCAGCAAGGCGTTGCTCCTGCTCAGTTAAATTTGGCTATCATGTACTTGCGCGGCGAAGGTGTACAGCCTAACTTACAACAAGCCCGTGGTTGGTTAGAAAAAGCCGCCATGCGTGGTGATAACCGTGCCAGCTATACACTTGCTTTGTTAGATGAAAAACAAAAGAATTTGGTCGATGCTTATAAATGGTACGATTTGTCTGCCCGTGACGGAATGCTAGATGAAAAAGTACGTAACAAAGCTCGTGGTAAAATTGGTCAGTTGGCCTTGAACTTATCAAGCTCAGACATTGCTAGTGCTCGTAGCCAAGCGGATAGCTGGTTTCAAAGTAAGTAATATTCGACTTTACGCAGTAAATATAAAAAAAGCTCAGTATTTTACTGGGCTTTTTTTATTTCTTATCTTATTCATAAATGGTTGAATGCTCTCCACAATATCAAGCTAAGCATGGCAAACTATTCAAAACTCTAGCTAAATTTGCTACACTACGCGCGCATTATCTAATTCCACAATTAGACTAGTGTTATAACCCATTTTGAACTGACAAAGTCTATTTCAAATGAATGCGATATAAGGAAGCCGAGCGCAGATTGTATCCAGAGTACATCAAACGAGTATGGCAAAATAGCGTGTTTATTTGAACTAAACTGTTAACCCAACGCACTAGGTTTACGACCTAGCCAGCAGGAGAAAAACATGAGCACCACTCAAGACAGTAGCACCCAAGACCACATTGCAACTGATAACAAAGCAGCGCCGGCCTACGACAGTGTCACTAACAATATCGTCGTGGCAGCACTCTACAAGTTCACACGCTTTACTGACTTTGAGCAGTATCGTGAGCCTATCTTAAATACCATGCTCGATAACGACGTAAAAGGTACCTTGTTACTTGCAAGCGAAGGCATTAACGGCACGATTTCTGGTACACGCCAAGGTATCGATACCGTCCTTGATTACCTACGCAGTATCGAAGCGATTGGTACATTTACCTTTAAAGAGTCTTATACCGATGCTCAGCCTTTTTATCGTACTAAGGTCAAACTCAAAAAAGAAATCGTCACCATGGGCGTCGAAAACATCGATCCTTTGCAATCGGTCGGCCGCTATGTCAAACCAAGTGAATGGAATGCGCTAATCTCTGACCCTGATGTGGTTTTGATTGATACCCGTAACGATTATGAAGTACAGATTGGCACCTTTAAAAATGCTGTCAATCCAAACACTGAAACCTTCCGCGAGTTTCCAGAATACGTGGCAAAAGAGATGGATCCAGCTAAGCATAAAAAAGTTGCTATGTTCTGCACAGGTGGTATCCGCTGCGAAAAATCTACTGCTTATATGCGCGAACAAGGGTTTGAAGAGGTTTATCACTTGGAGGGCGGCATCCTAAAATATCTAGAAGAAGTGCCAGCCAGCGACTCTATGTGGGAAGGTGATTGTTTTGTCTTTGACAATCGCGTGTCAGTCAATCACAACTTAGAAAAAGGCAACTACGAGCAATGCTTTGCTTGCCGTATGCCAATTACCGTCGATGACATGCAAAGCGCTGCCTATATTAAAGGCGAGTCTTGCCCGCACTGTATCGATAAAGCGACTGACGAACAAAAAGCACGCTTCCGTGAGCGCGAGCATCAAATGCAACTGGCCAAACAACGTGGCGAGGCTCATATTGGTAGCGATGTCATGGATGTCATCGAAAAACGCAAAGCAGCCAAAGCTGAAGCACGCCGCAAGGCTGAAGCAGCTAACAAAGCAAAAGCAGGATAAATCGAGTTATTAGGGCATGTCCTCAATTCAATCGATAGTTATCTAAATGGGTTAAAAATAGCTAAATCTTGCCAAACGGCGTCAAATAGCTGACTAATATCTCGATATTATCTGCGCTATTTTCCTTGTTTGACGGCAATTTATCTCATTTTTATCACCATTTTTAAAATGAGGACACGCCCTAGAGTGTGCCAAATATTCAACATACACTCATTCAGCTTTGAACATAACTAAAAAAAGAGAGGCTCTAATCAATAGAGCCTCTCTTTTTTGGTATTTACTTAAAGCTAAGTAATGCTAAGTTTAGAACAAGATACGTACGCGAATGGTTTCTTCTACGTCTTTTAATTGATCTAGTGCAGCACTTGAATCGTTATAATCTACATCCATCACTAGATAACCAACATCACCTTCAGTCATTAAGCTTTGCGCTAAAATGTTGATATGCGCTTCAGCAAACAAGCGGTTAATCTGTGAAAGTACGCCTGGCACGTTTTTATGGATATGTAGCAGACGATGCGAATGCTCTTTGAATGGAATAGAAACTTCTGGGAAGTTGACGGCAGTCGCTGTATCACCTTGATCAGAGTATCTGACAAACTTATCAGCCACTTCAAGACCAATATTAGCCTGCGCTTCTTGGGTTGAGCCACCGATATGCGGTGTCAAAATTACGTTATCAAACTTACGCAATGGTGATTCAAACTCTTGATCAGCAGATTTTGGCTCTTTTGGGAACACATCAATGGCTGCACCCAATAACTTGCCTGACTCTAGCACAGCAGCAAGATCATCAATATCTACACAAGTACCGCGTGCAGCATTGATAAAGTAGCTGCCTTCCTTCATTTGAGCAAACTGCTCAGCTTTCATCATATAGCGAGTGCTTGGTACATCAGGCACGTGTAACGTCACGATATCCGCTGTTGACAGTAGCTCTTCTAGGCTACCCACTTGCACAGCATTACCTAGTGGCAATTTAGTCACAGCATCATGATAAATGACTTTCATACCGAAGCTTTCTGCCAATACAGATAGCTGTGAGCCGATAGAGCCATAACCAACGATACCGATGGTTTTGCCACGTACTTCATGTGAGTTGGTTGCAGACTTACCCCAGCCGCCGCGATGTACAGTAGCGCTCTTTTCAGGAATACCGCGATATAGCATAATGGCTTCAGCCAATACCAGCTCCGCCACCGAACGCGTGTTCGAGAATGGCGCGTTAAATACTGGAATACCCAAATCACGTGCTGCATCTAAATCTACTTGATTGGTACCGATACAAAAACAGCCAATACCGATCAGCTTATGCGCGTGCTCAAGCACTTCGCGGGTCAGTTGCGTACGCGAACGAATACCGATAAAGTGAGCATCTTTGATTTTTTCAATCAGCTCGTCTTGATCTAAAGCGTGACTGATATTTTCGATGTTGTTATAGCCAGCGCCTTCCAATACTTTTAACGCATTGGCATGTAGGCCTTCAAGCAATAAAAACCGGATTTTGTCTTTTTGTAGTGATAACGCCATGTGGGAACTGTCCTATAATTGTCTTATAAAATTATCTGAAGGATAACCTCTGAGGGAGGAAACGAAAACAGTATAGATATCTTACACAAAATTCGATGCTGATGTTAGCAGATTAGATGAATTATTGATTATCTAGACTGAATTTTTTTTATGCTATAGTAATTCATATCCTATAATGTTTATTAAATTGTTTGTTTACTATTTACGCACATGTTCACCCGTGCCATCATATCACCCTACCAATACCACAGTAACCAACTTCTATTTATATAACACTAATCACATCAGCATACCTATACAGGTACGTTGGTATCCATTTAGCGATATAATAGTACTATTTATACATAGCGCTTACGTTTATACCGAGATTTGACCATGACTTCTTTATCTAGCCAAAGCACATCTGAGACACATACCGCAGCTGTCCAAACTATTTTAAGTACGCTCACTGATAGCCATCAGTTTGATGCCAGCCAAATCAAAACCGATGCTGAAAGTTTAGAGCATTGGGGCAAAGACTGGACCAAGCACTTTGCGCCTGCCGCTGCTGCGATTGTCTTTCCAAAAACCACTGAGCAAGTACAATCTATTGTATTACTTGCCAATGAGCACAATGTGGTATTGACACCAAGTGGTGGTCGTACTGGTCTATCTGCTGGCGCGGTCGCTGCCAATGGCGAGATTGTGGTTAGCATGGATAAAATGAATCATATCGGACAGTTTTATCCTGCCGATCGCATGGTCGAAATCGAAGCAGGTGTCGTCACTCAGCAATTGCAAGAATTTGCAGAGTCTAAAGATCTGTACTACCCTGTCGACTTTGCCTCAGCAGGCTCTAGCCAAATCGGTGGCAACATCGGCACCAACGCTGGTGGTATTAAAGTGATTCGCTATGGCATGACCCGTCAATGGATTATGGGACTGACCGTTGTTACAGGTAAGGGTGATATTTTGCATCTTAACCGCGGTATGGTAAAAAACGCCACGGGTTATGATTTACGCCAACTGTTTATCGGTAGTGAAGGCACACTTGGTCTCGTTACTCATGCACAAATCAAGCTTGAGCGTCAGCCACAAGACTTAAACGTCATGGTGCTAGGCATGGACAGCTTTAATGATGTGATGAATGTACTCTCCGCCTTTCAAGCGAAGATTGACTTAACTGCTTTTGAATTTTTCGATGATGTCGCGATTGATAAACTAATGGCACATGGTCAAGTACAAGAGCCATTTGAGTCACGTACCAAGTTTTATACGCTACTAGAGTTTGAAGCGCCATACGAGCCTATCATGGATAAAGCCATGGCGATATTTGAGCATTGTATGGAACAAGGCTGGGTCGTCGATGGTGTCATGAGCCAAAGCTTAGCGCAAGCTGAAGAGCTGTGGAAGCTTCGCGAATATATCTCTGAGACCATCTCAGTGTTTACCCCTTATAAAAACGACGTATCCGTACTCATCAGTTATGTGCCTGAATTTATCGCTGAGATTGATGACATTGTCAGTAGTAACTATCCTGACTTTGAAGTCTGCTGGTTCGGTCATATCGGTGATGGCAATCTACATCTTAATATTCTAAAGCCTGAAAACATGAGTAAGGATGATTTCTTTGCAGAATGTCAGGTCGTTAATAAACACGTGTTTGAAACGGTACAAAAATATGGCGGTTCGGTTTCGGCTGAGCATGGCGTGGGTATGACTAAAAAGCCGTACTTAAACTATAGCCGGAGCGAGACTGAGATTGAATATTTACAAGAGGTAAAAAAAGTCTTTGATCCTAATAATATTATGAATCGTGGTAAGATTTTTGACATGTAATACGTAATGGGCTGATTACTCACGATATTGAGAGTATCTTAAACGTTTAACCTACCCTTAATAAAAAAGACGCTAATCCATGGAGGTTAGCGTCTTTTTTATGGCTTTTGAAACCTACAATTTATAGATATTTTTATAGATATAGTAGTATCCATGCAACGATCAGTAATATGCTCAAAAAACCTTGAATGACTAAAAATGCTTGGTGCGGCGCTGCGATATGGCGAAACATGTTACCCAGTGCATTATACGTAATCCCTGCGGCTTTCACATGTGGCGGGCTGTCAAAGGTTTTGATGATATGCAAAAACTGTTCGGTACGATCTGTTGACCAACCATGCGGTGCAAATGGCAAATAAGGAGATAATTGCGTGGCTTGTTTTTTGGTCGCTGGTGACCATAACCAACGTTCTAAAAACAGCAAACGCATACGCCAATCGGTAAAGCTACGATGCTCTATGGTATGCAAAAGCAATACTTCAACATTTTTATGGCGACTATCTGCAAAAATACGTTGCTTTAGGGCATATACGTGAGCCTTTTCACCTTCAATACATTGCAAAAAGTGACCACTGCCATAACAGAGTGTGCCTGTAATACCATGCTGTTGATTATATTTACGTGCATGGCTTTCCACTTCATCAAATATAGAAGCACTTAAGCGAGAAACAAGCGTCAGACTACTAACATAGACCAATTGAACCAACGCTGAGTCTTCAATCTCATCCCACGTGCTGACTCTAGTGTTGTGACTTAGGGGCATAATAAAAAATCCTAAAAAACCGTTTAAATACGGCTAAATGAAATAAGCAAAATAAAACGATGCCCGAATACATAAGAGATACTGACTCACAAAAACATAGCAAATAATTACTACGTTAGGCTGTCATTGCTTGTGGAGCTTGCTATGATAATTGGCGTCTCTCGGAGCGTGCTCTCAATTCAATCGATAGTCATTTAAATGGGTTAAAAGTGGCTAAATCCTGCCAAACTGCGTCAAGTAGCTTGCCAATATCTCGATATTATCTGCACTATTTTCCTTGTTCGACTGCAATTTATCTCATTTTTATTACCATTTTTAAAATGAGGACACAACCTAGACTACTAAAAAATGATATTTAAGCGTAATATTGGCTCAATATGAACGTTATTCCTAGACATTACCCAAAAGCTGCTGTAAATATCCATTTCCAGCGAAACTTGATAGCTTTTTTATTCACTTTTTCAGCGAAATTAAATCTAAAAGTCACTTTAGCACTACCTAAACCAACAGGCTAAATCAAATAAAATAATTTCATAACTTATTGTAAATACAATGATAAATTATTGTAACGCTAATGTTTTGTGATTGAAATGTTTTTATCACTTTTTTATATAAAAACTTATTAGCATGACCACTGGTCTACCCCATACTTTCTAGGGCTTATCCTCATTTTAGAGAGGATAATAAAAATAAAGAACCACCCCAATATCCATAACCAATGAAGATCTAAAATAGGAACATTATGAGCAAAATTGAAAAAATAGATGACTTTCATTTAACCATTGCAGAAATCAAGAAAAAAGACTATCCACAACTCAAAGAACTGATGGATCGTGTCTATGTTAACTTAGGTGGTGCATGGTCAAAGACCACTATTCACACGTTAATTGATGCCTTTCCTGAAGGTCAGATTGCCTTATTTGACCATGATCAACTGATCGGTATCGTCCTTTCTATGCGCGTAGATTATGCCAAATTTTCTAACCCGCATACTTACGATGATTTGATTGGTCATAAAGAAATCATTAGAGACAACCCCGAAGGCGATGCGATCTATGGTCTAGATGCTTTGATTGACCCAGAATATCGTGGCTATCGCTTGGGACGCCGATTATATGATGCACGCAAAGAGCTGTGTCGTCAGTTGAACTTCCGTGCTATTTTGGCTGGTGGCCGTATTCCTAACTATCATAATCATCAAGATCTCACACCTGGTGACTATATTGATGCCGTGGCGGCACGTGAAATTCATGACTCTGCTCTGTCTTTTCAGTTATCCAATGGCTTTATCGTCAAACGTATTTTGACTGCTTATCTACCAGATGACGCACAATCTAAAGGTTTTGCTACCCTGCTTGAGTGGGCTAATATTTATTATGAGCCAAAAGACTATAAGCCAAATACACGTAAGTCTGAAGTGCGGATTGGCGGTATTCAATGGCAAATGCGAGAAGTTGAATCACCTGAGGAGCTGCTACAACAGGTTGAATTCTTTGTTGATATCATGGCTGATTACAACTCTGACTTTGCTTGCTTGCCAGAATTTTTTAATGCACCATTAATGGGTTTATGTGAATCGACAGACCAAAACGTCGCCATTCGCTTTTTGGCTGGTTACACTGAATGGTTCAAAAATGAGATATCGCATTTAGCAGTCAGCTATAACGTCAACGTCATCACAGGCTCTATGCCACTGTTGGATGAAGAAGACACTTTATATAATGTCAGCTATCTATGCCGCCGTGACGGTACGGTTGAAGAACAACGCAAAATCCACATTACCCCACATGAACGTAGCGCTTGGGTCATTGAAGGTGGTGACGAAGTCAAAGTGTTTGACACAGACGCTGGACGCATCGGCATCTTGATTTGTTATGATGTCGAGTTTCCTGAACTTGCTCGTCTGATGGCATTAGATGATATGGACATTCTATTCGTGCCTTTCTGGACAGATACCCAAAATGGTTATCTACGTGTGCGTCACTGCGCGCAAGCACGTGCTATTGAAAACGAGTGCTATGTGATGATTTGTGGCTCAGTCGGGAACTTACCACAAGTTGAAAGCCTAGACATTCAATACGCCCAGTCATCTATTTTTTCACCATCAGACTTTGCGTTTCCACATGATGCAATCATGGCTGAAACCACAGCCAATACCGAAATGGTATTCTTCTCCGATTTGAATCTAGATAAACTTATTCACGTACGCAACGAAGGCTCAGTACACAATTTGATTGACCGCCGTGACGATTTATTCAGCTTAAAGTGGAAAAAGAAAGCCAAGATTCCAGCAAGCAAGCTGACCGATGAGGAACGCCGTGAAAACTCAGGTAGTGTGCTCATCGGCGATCCCTTGCAAGACCGTGCACAGAAGCCTTAATCAATTGGGTGAAAGAAGCCACCTATTAACAACCATGTAATCGGATTTTGAATAATACGGCTGACCTCTCAGCCGTTTATTTTTACCTACCCCAAATACCTAAGACAAAAAAGCCGCCATTATGACGACTGATATAGAAAAAAAAGAGATTACCAAAAAGACACTGAAGCAAAAAATACTGTCCATCGTTAAAACCGTACTGACATACGGTCTGATGTTTGCTGTTATTTATACCGCGGTCAACTGGTGGCGACAGCCTATCATGCCAGCTAATCCGCAGTTGCAATTGATGGACTATCAAGGACAAACAGTTGATTTAGCCGCGCTGAGTCACGAGCAACCGACACTGGTATATTTTTGGGGTACTTGGTGTTCAGTCTGCAGCATCACCTCTCCAACTATTAATAAATTGGCCGCCGCAAATGACTATCCTGTGGTGACTATCGCTGTCCAATCAGGATCAAACCAAGAATTGCAGAATTACTTGATTGAAAAAGACTTTATTTTTACAACGATAAACGATCAAGAAGGTCTTATCTTCGATGACTGGCAAGGACAAGTGACACCTTCTTATGTCGTTCTAAAAGATGGCGAGATGACGCAAGGATTAACCGGTATTCAGCCACTTTGGTCATTGAAGTTACGACTGTGGCTATCTTCGGTTTTTTAACAGACAGTAGTTTTTGAATAGGCAGTGCTGATATAAGTTTTTCTAGCCTCTCTTCAGCTTATACCATTCACAAAAAGTAGAGTAGCAAGGAAAACGAGTGCAAGTACTACGCACGGTAGACTAAACAAGTTTGACACCGCTAATCGTATTTTTTGGGATTGGTATTATTTTGCCTTTTCTAATCAGTAAAAGCCTGTCTATCTCTTGGATAAACAGGCTTTCATGAACACTTTATTATGCTAAACCTATGTTTCTTACGACATAAAACGTTGCGCAGAAGGCATTTTGAGCATTAGTATCCAATAGATAGCCCCCGCTGGAATCAAACTCGCATACCAAGAGACACTAGAGAACGTTAAGGCGACGACAATACCTACAGCCATGGCGATCACTGCAGCCATATTGACTCCTTTGTAAGGGCCGTTTTCATCATAGAGCTTATCAAGATCCAGTTTTTGCTTACGCAGGAAGTAATAATCCACCACCAAAATAGCAAATAGAGGGCCTAAGAATGCTGAGTAAGTCTGAATAAATAAGTTTAAGCCTGCTGCCGATTCATCTTTTACTAGCTCCCAAGGGAACGTACCAAAAGCCAGTAACCCTACAAGCACAGCAGCCGTTTTGTACTTAATCTTAAAGATATCCATCAGTGCATAAGCGGGTGGTACCACATTATTTAAAATATTGGTTGTCACCTGAGCAAAAGCAATGAACAGCATGGTAATCACAAGTAAAGGCTTATTGTCTACTGCACTCGAAAACACCTTGATAGGATCAACCTCGCCTGTGGCACTGGTCACCATTAGTCCAATCAAACCCATAAAAAGCGTTGCCGGTAATATCGAGTTTGCATAAATAGCCACTTGACGAAACAGACCAACCTCTTCCTTTAACTCACGTGAATAGTCTGAGACGTTCAGCATCATGGTGCTGTACACACCCAAAAACAACATCGTAGCACCCCAAAAAGGTGTACCCCAAGTTCCTTCTACATTTATAAGATTGCTCGATATCGCATCACCATACTTATTAATGACACTCACAAACATATAAATCAGTGAACCAATAATAAAGACCGAGCCAATGTTTTCAAGCCATTTAATACCATGAAAACCAAGAACAGATAAACCAATTTGTAAAAACTGAAAACCAATAAAGAATGCGACAAGATTACTATAACCAAACAAAGCATCGGACACTAAGTTCAATGCTCCTGCACCTATCCAGCTCTGAAAACCAAACCACACAATAGCGGGCACTGAGCGAACCAAAGCAGGAATACGGCTCCCAGAAAAACCAAATGCAGAACGGCACTGCACCATAAATGGAATACCGTATTTATGGCCGGCGCGACCATTAATCATTAGTGCAGCACCAATCACGGTACAACCAATCGCAATAGCTAAGACGACTTGTAACAAGTTCAACGTACCGACCAGACCTGATCCGACGGTAAACGTACCAATGGACACACAACCACCCAACCATGCAAACAAATAGGACCATGGGCCCATGATGCGAGTGGTT
>NZ_JBQSXG010000028.1:0-30504 GCF_052378005.1 Psychrobacter sp. AOP31-B2-9 | reverse complement strand
TATTCAAAGTATTTTATTTTATTCAACACCGCAGCCTATTGATAATCTAGAGCAATCAGCAGCTGATTGGAAAAATATCTTATTTGCAGATACTGTCAGTTTTAACTACCCAGTAACCAGCAATTATATAGATATTAATAGTGACTCAAATAAGTTGAATTCCAATTCTTATGCATCACAGACTTTATCAGAGCGCATAAACGAGGCATCAGAGGCTAATCAAACCACAACAGATAGTGTATTGGTTGGTTATATTAATATTACTTTAGACGTGCAGGCAATGCGAGAATATTGGTATCGTACCAATCTGTTGGGATGTTTGATTATTACCATCATAGCAGTGCTTTGGGTGTTGTATATTCTGCGGAAACTTAAATGGCCAGTAAGAGATATTGAATCTCTTACTAAAGTATGTGAAGTTGTTCTAGAAAACCCAAGTATTGATCAATTACCCGTTATTTCACAGCATTTCAATTTTAAGGATCTAATACTGATCAAGCGGACCTTTGTGGTTTTGTTTAATCGTTTGCAAAAAGTTAAGCAAGATTACGAGGCAATTGTCGCATTTGAGCAGCAATTACATACCAAAGATGTTTCTCTTGATGTGCAGTTGCATAACTTTCAAAGCATGATAACCCATGAGCTAAAAACCTCCTTAAATGCAATTGTAGGTGGTTTGCAGTTATTAGATCATGATGCTCTTAATAGAGAACAAAAAGATGCAGTTGAAATTATCAGTAGTGGTAGCGAAAAATTGGTGTCATCGCTTGATCACATTATTCAGCTCAACCAAATACAAAAAGGTCAGATACATATCAATTATAGTGAATTTAATCCATTACAATTGATTGCAGATATTTTAGTAGAGTTTGAACCTATTGCCCAAAAAAAAGGTCTAGAGTTGGTCAGTCGTGTTCATCATATAGACTATAGCCTGAAAGGTGATGCAGAAAAGATACAACAGATATTATCGATATTACTTAGCAATGCGATTAAATTTACACCGGTTGGGCAAGTAATTATTACATCGCAATTGACGCATTTTGATAAAAGTAATCGTTGGCAGATCAGTGTGAAGGATACTGGTATTGGTATCGATAGTCATCATATTGATGATATTTTTAATCCATTTTTTCAGGTGGATTCATCAAAAACTCGGCAATATGAAGGTTCAGGTGTTGGGCTGCCCATCGTTAAGCAAATGATTCAGCTCATGGGTGCCACTATAGAAGTTGATAGCACGCTAGGAGTAGGTACGCAGTTTATAATTACGATAGCGATGCCTACCATTCAACATTCTTGGCAACAGAGTTTATTGGCTGGATTGACTTTTATCTATTACTACTATGATGAAGTTGGTTTTTTAGGAGCTGAACTTGAGCATTTAGGGGCAGCTGTTGTTTATTGTCAGCATGAGCAGTTGGTAATCGATGAGATGAAGGCAAACAAAGTAGACATGGTGATGTTTGCGGAAGATATTTTTCCAAGAAAAGCTGAATCCTTAGCCAGTCGTATTCGTAAAGCTGAAGACGACCATCGTGCGTTATTAGTGTATTGGTATTCACCGCATCAAGCGCAATATTTAGACAGTTTCGAACATGGATTAAAAGTCGCAGGTATTGATTATTGTTGTAGTGCTATTTATAAAGATAAGGATTTAAGTGATTTGCTACAACGTTGGATGGTATGGAAATAATGATAAATTCTAAAATATGATTAGCACTATTAACTGTGCTACTTTTTTTGGTAATAATTTCTATCGCGATTTTTAAGATGAGAAGAAGCCATATTTAATGCATATATTATTATAGACATAAAAAAGACGCCTTAATATTAAGCGTCTTTTTTATTAAATGATATTGTTATTAGATAAGTCGCCGATGTATGTTTTTATCGTTAGAAGAGGTTCTGTATCCAGCGTGTTAGACGTTGCCAAGTACGGCTCATAAAGCCTGACTGTTCGATATCGCTTGTCGCAACAACAGGAACAGAGGCTACTGCTTTACCATCAATAACGGCCATCATTTTGCCGATCTCTTGACCCTTTTTGATAGGGGCTTCGATGCTTTCGGGAATATCAACCACCGTTGTGATTTTATTTTTTTGCGTTTTGCTGGTTAGAATCTGTAAATTGTCAGCAGTGGCCAACTCGATTTCGTCTGCTTCACCAAGCCATACTGGAATTTTGCTGACAAACTGCCCTGTAGGTGCTTTAGTAACAGTGGTGAAGTGGCCAAAGCCCCAGTTGAGCAGCTCGCGTGACTGATCCGCACGGGCCTGTGGGCTCTTTGTGCCCATGATGACAGAAATCAGGCGCATATCTTCACGATTGCTTGAAGCAACTAAGCAATAGCCTGCAGCATTGGTATGACCCGTTTTTAAGCCGTCGACAGTCGGGTCGGTTGCAAGTAGAGCGTTACGATTACCTTGCGTGATACCGTTATAGGTAAACTCTTTTTCTGCATAAATGCTGTAATAGTCACCACTATTTTTAATAATTGCACGTGCCAGTTTGGCCAGATCTAAAGCAGAGGCTTCATGACCTTCGTCAGGCATACCAGTAGAGTTGACAAAATGAGTGTTTTCCATGCCAATCTTTGCTGCTTGCTCATTCATCAAAATAGCAAATGAGTCTTCGCTACCAGCAATGTACTCGGCCATAGCTTGTGAGGCATCATTACCGGATTGAATGATAATACCGCGCAGCATATCGATCACACTGGCTGTTTTATTTACTGGTACATACATACAAGATTGGCTGCTACTACCACGGCACCAGGCATTTTGACTCATTAATACTTGTTCGTCTTCTTTGAGATCACCTGACTCTAAGCGTTGTTCAATGATGTAACTGGTCATCATTTTCGTTAGTGATGCTGGCGGCAATGCCTCATTGGCATTTTTCTGTGCCAAGATTTCACCCGTATTATAGTCCATCAATACATAGGCGGTATTATCCATCTCAGGAGGTTGAATAGCCGCATTTGCTACCATTGCACTCATTGAAACACTTACACCAACGACCAGCTGTACAAGCTGATTTTTTACACGCTTTACTGTCATATATCGTTACACCGCATCATGAAACCAAATGTATCTATCGCTTGTATCTCGTACTAGACCTTGTACGTTCTTTAAACAGCACTCATCAAAAATCTTGTTTAAAGAACGTATTAATAAGAGCAATGACGGCTGAGCGACAGACATAAAATTAACGTCTTATCTTAGCAAAATGACAACCGATGGGGAATCGATAAATGCAAAAAACAGACGATGAATATAAAGAAAGAGTCGTACTTATAAAGAAGGTTAGCGTTTTTTAAATCATCATAAATATAATGCTACTAAGATCACGCCACAAAAAAACCTGCTGTACCACTTGTCCTCTGCAAGCGGAAATACAGCAAGTTTATTTCTCTTATAGCCTTGTATTTTATTAGCAATAACTCAGTATGTTAAGGTCGATAATGTCACTGTTTTGTTGTCGTTAACGGTCAATGGTATTATCCATACTGCTTATTGTTCATAGTGTCGTTGTAGGTTATAGAGTTGCCAGTATTTCATAGCATGATTAATATTCGGCATTTGCCAAGTCTTCGCATAGTGCTTTGTTTTCTTGTTTTGAGAAACCCATCGTCCAGCTACGGATACTTTGCAAGATTTGGCGATAATCCTGTTGAGTTGATAGATATTGGATCGCTGCTTTTGGATCTTCTAAAGATGGCATCAGCTCGTGCAGCTGCACGTTATAAGATTGATAAAAGCGCTGTTTTTGGTTGCCACTAAGCATTGGTGGGCATATCTCAGATAGTACTTGCATAACCGCAATCTCATGCTTGGTTATGTTGATGCCAGCCATATCTAAAGGTATTGTGGTATCGGAATTATTTGCCGCAAAAGATGCTTGCGATAGCATGGCAACAGACGTTATCAGTCCTGCGAGCCCAATTTTTGATGCGGTTTTCGCTATGACAGAAGTTATAGATAATATCGATTGATTTTTCATTCAGCATTACACTCGCTTATCTTTATTTAATGGTCATATGTTAATGGCTAAAAAAACAAAAGTCACATAAAATATTGATTTATGTGTAGATATCTTGTGAGCCAAAGTCATTTCTTAGCAACATACTAGTAGCATATACTTGTAAGTTACGTCAGCATAAAAATATAAGTTTATATTGTTGTTGGTTGTTGCCTATTGTAACGTGAAGATTTATGCTTTTATTGGCTCGATGAGCATGCAGGCAGCATTATTAGGATATTCCCTAGTACAATAAAAAAATAGATAACTCCCGAGCAAAGGTTGGGTTCGTGCTAGCGTACTATTAAGGTATAATCTTATATAACTATGATTGTGCCATCACTTTCGATATTCATACTATGCTATTTTGTTATGGCTATAATAGTTCTCTGAGCTTCGCCCTTAATATCAGGGCATGCCCTATAGGGTTGTGCAGTTTTCTTATTGATTCATAGTGTGTCTTAGTCAATAAGGTATAGCTATGAAAGTAGTATGGAATAGTATGAGTCTACCATTTCTAAATGTGATTATAGCAACTTTAATACGGCAAAAGTTCATAAGTGGACAGCCAGTCATTTATAAGTATATTGAGTCGTAATGAAATTTTTAATAAGTAATGATGATGGGGTGTATGCTCTAGGGCTATTGGCACTGTATCAAGCATTGTCCACTATTGGTGAAGTAGTGGTAGTAGCGCCAAACAGTGAGCAAAGCGGTTTTTCTAGTGCATTGAGCGTCACAACGCCATTGCATACGCATCAATTGCCTTCTGGTTTTATAGCGGTGAATGGATCACCTGCTGATTGTATTTATTTAGCATTGCATGAGCTTTATCAGGATACACATTTTGATTGTGTGATTACTGGTATTAATTCAGGTGCCAATTTAGGGCAGGATGTTATGTTTTCTGGAACTTTTGGTGCCGCCTTGACGGCACAGCTTTCGGGTATACCAGCGATTGCGACTTCGCTAGTAGGTGCTGGGTCCAAAGGTGAGGAGCACGTTGGCCATTATCAGATAGCGGCAAATGAGATAGTAAAACTGTTGAAAGAAACCTCAATATTAGATATCTGCAAAAATTTGCCCTATCATGTATTAAACGTTAATATTCCTAATGTTGATAAAGCCGATGAGATCAAAGGTCGGAAAATAACATCATTGGGGCATCGTCAGGTTGCCCATCCTGTACAACATATAGTGGATCCACGTGGGCGAGATGCTTATTGGCTTTCGTTACGTAAATCACAACATGAATTGTCAGAAACAAAGACAGATCACCAGTCACAAAACGTTCCTTCATCTGTAGTAAAATTGACGGATGACCAAGCGGTGGCAGCAGGTTATATTAGTTTGTCGCCAGTGCGACTCCATCATACACCAGTCGAGTCGTTGGATAAGCTCTCTGCGCTCGTTTTATAAGCTGGCTATATGAATGATGAATGGTAATAGAGTAAGTTATCAAAGCTAAACGAAAGTGAGTGCTATCAAATTATCAATGATGGTGGTTATCAAACATTTAAGTGGTACAAAAGTTAGCAAAATGCTTGTGAGTCACACAAGAAGTTTGTGAGTAACGTAAAGAATAGGAAATCTTGTATGAAGAAGCTTATTGCTGGATCGCGCTTTGTAAAAACGGCATTGGTTGGTACTGTGACCGTAGCAGCCTTGACAATGGTAGGCTGTGCAACCAAGCCCACCTATCAAACAGTCAATCAAGCGGGACCTCAGATTGTTACCAATGCCCAAGGCGTTCCAAATTATCATCGTGTTCAGCGCGGTGATACCGTCAGTCAACTTGCTGAACGCTACCGCATTAGTTATCGCCAAATTGGTGCCCTCAATAATTTAGACAGCAAATATACTATTTATAGTGGTCAATGGTTGAAACTATGGGAGGGCACATCAGAGACTGTGACTAATAATACGTCTACAACGCCACAAACAACAACCTATACACCTTCTACAACCAGTACGCCAACGAATAATAATTCACAAAGTCCTGTCTATGCAGTGACAGCTAATGCAACCTCAGGTTATGAATATCCGACTAGCAATCAAGTGACTCGTAATTTTGATGCAAATGCTGGTACGATGGGCATGTGGTTTGCTGGTAATGTTGGAGATCCAGTGCTTGCCAGTCAGTCTGGAACCGTGCTTTACTCAGGTAATGGTCTCACAGAGTACGGCAATCTTATTATGATTCGTCATAGCGATGACTATATCACTGCCTATGCACATAATAGCGAATTGCTTGTCAAAGAAGGTGATACAGTACAACGGGGTCAACGTATTGCAAATATGGGGAGCAGTGGAAACACTAACCAAGCTGGTTTGGAGTTTCAAGTGCGCTTAAATGGCAATCCTGTAGATCCACGTGCGGTATTAGGACGTTAAATTTGACGCAATGTTTTTCATTGCTTCAGTACAACGACTCTCATAACCTTGTATTATTTGAGTCGTTGTACTTATTCATACCTGAGAATTTCTATGATGTTAAAAAGAAAGTATATAGCGCTTTTTCCAGTGTTGGTTGTGGCCGGATGTGTCAGTCAGCAAGCGACACAAAAAACGAGCAAACCCGTGCGTCAAGGTAATGTTGAAATTACCCAAACCGAAACCGTGCAAGTTAAACCAACACCGCAGCCAGTTGCTAAGCCTCAAACAGTTGCTAAGCCAAGCTATAACAGTTTTTATGACTGGAAGTCAGATTTCTCTATGCGAGCCATTGCATCTGGCAATGATGCGTCGACCGTTCGTCGATTACTTGACCTAGCGCACTTAAATCAGCAGGTTATTTCGCTAGATTCTGGACAGCCAGAATTTTCTAAAATGCCATGGGATTATGTTGATTCTGCAGTATCTAGTGGACGTGTGAGTGTTGGTAAGCGTAAGTTTGCTGAGCAACGTGGCTATTTATCGCAATTAGAATCACAGTATGGTGTCAATGCCGAAATTATCGCCGCTATTTGGGGTATGGAGTCTTCATTTGGCGCGGTGACTGGCAGTAGTAGTTTGCCAAGCTCGCTTGGCAGTCTCGCTTATGATGGTCGTCGCCAAGAGTTTGCAGAAACTCAGCTATTGTCACTAGCGACATTGTTACAGCGCGGTGATGTATCATGGTCACAACTTGATGGCTCTTGGGCGGGTGGCATGGGACAGACGCAGTTTATTCCAGCTACTTGGCTTAAGCATGGCGTCGATGGTGATGGCAACGGTCATCGCAACCCATGGTCAACCAGCGATGCACTAGCATCTACTGCTAATTATCTGAGTAACTCAGGCTGGGTTCGTGGTTTGGCGCCATTTTATGAAGCAACCATTCCGTCTTCATTTGATTACTCATCAGTTGGTAGTAAACAGTCTGCTGCTAAATGGGCAGCCATGGGTGTCGACACGATAGCGGATGTATCGTTAGATGCAAATACGCAGATGGAACTATGGCTACCAGCTGGTAAAGATGGCCCAGTGTTATTGCTAAGCCCAAATTTTGATGTAATTAGGGTTTATAACAACTCATCAAGCTATGCTTTAGGTGTGAGCTTACTAGGTAAAGCACTTGCTGGTCAGGGTGGTCTACAAAAGTCATGGCCACGCTATGAGCGTCCACTATCGACCAGTCAAGTACACAACTTACAGCAGCGTCTTACCAATGCAGGTTACGATACAAAAGGCACGGATGGTATCGTCGGAACCAATACGCGCAAGGCATTCCAACGCTGGCAAGCAGACAATGGTCAGACGCCAGATGGTTTTATCTCTCAGCGTAGCGCGTCTTCCTTGGCCTCATGGTGAAAGAGGCTGTTGGCTTTTATTTTTCATAGCCACTGTTAAGACCACGTCATAGTAAAATACTCGGTATAAAAAAGCACCTTATGAAGGTGCTTTTTTGCGTTAACCTATCATTCTTTGTTATCAATAATTATAACGACGTCTATAGAGCAGTTGGAAATTAAGCTCAAATTACGTGTCAATCACAATGTTAAATATGAAGAAATGACATTGCTACAAGAAAAATTGTATGATGAATGATAAACTCTATGGCGTGTCTCCATTTTTGGAATCAAGATACGCTATAGATAACTGGCTTTGCCAATACTAATAATTAGAATGACTATAAGTCATAACAGTCAAAAGCTAAAATAACCAAAAGAGTTTGCCCTTATGATTACCGTGGAAGAGCTACAGTCAGCCATCAAGTTGCGCATAGATAATTATAATAATAAAGATTTGCCACTCCAAAATAGAACCGCTGCTACTTGTGAGCTGTTGGACAGCCTCAATCAAATACTGGCTCAAACTATTGTCTCACCCTTTGATGTACCCAGACAGAACTTATCTGCGATGGATGGCTATGCGATTGCTCAAGGCAGTGAGCTATCAGCAGGCAGCTCAATTGAAATCATCGGAGAGTCTCAGGCGGGTTGTGCCTACATAGGTGAGCTAGCAGCAGGACAGGGCGTACGTATCTTTACGGGCGCCGTGGTGCCAGATAGCTGCGATACCGTCATTATGCAGGAGAACACCGATTTTTCCGTGATAAAAGCTACGCTAGACAAATCACAGCCTTATAATATTACGCTCACCCAAACTGCCCAGATTGATAAGAATATTCGCAAACAAGGCGAAGAAATTGAGTCGGGCGAAGCTGTCTTAATAGATGGGAAGCGTATCAATCCTGCCGATATTAGCTTGCTTGCAAACTTAGGTATCAGTCACGTCCGTATATTTGAGCCGTTGACAGTAGGCGTTCTAGCGACTGGTGATGAACTTGTGGCTGTCGGTAACGATCTGACAAGTTTGGCACAAATCTATAACTCCAATACACCAACTTTAAAAAGCTTGCTAGCAGATCTACCGATTGTCATTCGTGATTACGGTATTATTCCTGATGACTTAGAGCAGACAACGATTGCGGTCAATAACGCTATGCAAGAGTGTGATGTACTGGTGTCGACAGCAGGTGTGTCGGTCGGTGATTATGACTTTTTGACCACAGTTATCGAGCAATTAGGACAAGTTAATCACTATAAAGTCGCTATGAAACCAGGCAAGCCTTTTGTATTTGGTGAATTAAATAAAGATATGGATAAGCCAGTATTGTACTTTGGGCTACCGGGCAACCCACTCTCTACCGTGGTTGGCGCGCTACAATTTGTGATGCCAGCGCTGTGGCAGATGTCTGGTGCGGACTCATCAGAGCAGCCTATACAGCTGAGTATTCAAGCCACGCTCACTAATGACATTAGAAAGTCAGTCGGTCGCAAAGATTTTCAGCGCGGTGTGTTGACACAAAACGCAGCGGGCAGTTATACCGTTGAGTGTTTCTCCAGTCAGCAATCGCACAGAATAAAGCAGCTTAGCCGTGCCAATTGCTTTATTGTATTAGATAAAGACAGTGGTAATGTCGCTGCACACAACACAGTGACCGTACAACCTTTTCCTTGGCTATATACTTAAGACGATCCACTTAACGAATAGCTACAGTCATTTAATTGGCCTTCATTTCATGGATCTCAAATAGTTAAATTCTGCTAAATGCAAATAATAAGTAACGTATGAATAATGATAACGTCAAAATAGGCCGTGCCCACTGGTATGTGCCACCATCAGATACGGCCATAGCCGATGACTATGGTCGGTCGTCTATCGCTGCGCCTGTACATGCAGGGCATGCATCTGAATACACCCAGCCTCTGACCGATGGGTTTTCACGTCGTCTGACTTATCTGCGTTTATCTATCACTGATTTTTGTAATTTTCGCTGTGAGTATTGTCTACCAAATGGTTATCAAGGTAAGCGTCCCGATGATGAGCTAAGTATTCCTGAAATTGCCACATTAATACGTGGGTTTGCGCAAGTCGGCACCAAAAAAGTTAGAATCACGGGTGGTGAGCCATCCATTCGCCGTGATGTCGTAGAGATTATCAAAACTATCAAGCAGACTAACGGTATTGAGACGGTTGCTATGACCAGTAACGGCTATAAGCTCGGCAAGCATTTAGCCAGTTGGCAAGCTGCTGGATTGAATCAGCTGAATATCAGTATGGACAGCTTTGATGCCGCGACCTTTCATAAGATGACAGGCTTTGATAGTCTGCCGCAGCTACTTGCCGATATGGACACATTGTTAGAAACAACAGATATCAAGCTCAAGATTAACAGCATCTTAATGGCAGAGACCGCGTTTGAAAACCTGTTGAACGCCATCGATTATGTCAAAAATAGAAAAGTTACTTATCGTTTTATTGAGTTTATGCAGACCAGTGATAATAGCGACTTATTTTTTGCTCAGCACGCACAGTCTGACAGTATCATAGATTATTTATTGGAGAATGGCTGGCAGTCACATGACCGTGGTAGCGATGATGGCCCAGCGGTAGAGTACAGTCATCCCGACTACGTAGGGCGTATCGGTATGATTGCGCCTTATGCTGCACATTTCTGTGATACCTGTAACCGCTTGCGAGTCAGTAGCCAAGGTCGCGTGCATTTGTGCTTATTTGATCAAGGTAACTATGATATCCGCCCGCATTTGCAGGCAGGTGATGTGCAAGGACTCGTGAATACGTTACATGACTTTATGCCGATTAAGCCTGAGCATCACCATTTACATGACGCTAATAGCGGTATCATGCATAATCTATCTATCATTGGTGGCTAGGGCGTGTATTCAATTCACTCGATAGTTATCTCAATGGGCTAAAAATGGCTGAATTTTTCCAAACATCGTCAAATAGCTGGTTAATATCCCGATATTATCTGCGCTATTTTCCTTGTTTGACGGCAATTTATCTCATTTTTATCACCATTTTTGACATGAAGACACGCCCTAGTATTTTAATAACGACATCGCCTGTCTATTAAGGAATATTTATGAGCAAACCCGCTGCGGCATTTATCCCGCTTAATATTGCTATTTTAACTGTCTCAGACAGTCGCACCTTGGCAGAAGATACCTCTGGTCAATACTTGGCAGACAGTCTGGTAGAGGCAGGGCATCACTTGGCAGACCGTAAGCTGATCACTGATGATATTTATCAAATAAGAGCGGTGATTAGTGGCTGGATTGCCGATCCAAGCGTCCATGCGGTTATTACGACTGGTGGTACGGGATTCTTTATCAGAGACAGTATGCCTGAAGCCGTAAAGGTACTGTTTGATAAATCCATCGATGGCTTTGGTGAAATGTTCCGTTTAATCTCAAAAGATGAGATTGGCATGTCGACTGTACAATCTCGTGCAGTGGCAGGTATGGCAAATGGCACAGGTGTTTTTTGCTTACCTGGCTCATCTGGCGCGTGCCGTACGGGCTGGGAAAATATCTTAAAAGAGCAGTTTGATAGCCGTACTCGTCCCTGCAATTTTGTGCCGCATTTTATGGCTCAAAACCCAAGCCACGATTGATGTTGTCAATGATGAAGGCTTTTAACCCTTTGGCTAGTTTGGCCGGTATTGTTGTTTTGGCTGGTGGCGCATCCAAACGTATGGGTACGCCCAAAGCGGAGCTCGTTTTGCCGACAGGGGAGCGCCTATTAGATTATCATGTCCGTCATGCACTTGAGCTAAATGCAGTGAATACGAATCTGCCTATTATGATTGCAGACAACGGACGCGGTTTTGAGGTTGATGTAAAACTCATGAAAAGCCGGCCACATTCACCAGCTTTTCATATCTCTGATTATGTTGCTCATGAGAGCGATGAGCAGATGGATACGGCTGGTGCATTGGCTGCTATAGAGTCTGCTATGCAAAGATTGATAGCTATCAATAGCTCAGAAGTCACTCAAGTCAGTCCGTCATCATGGCTGCTGGTTGTCAGCTGTGACAGTTTGATACCAGTGACTGACTTATGGCGCGAATTGCAACAAGCGACTGTTCAAGCTGTTGATAAAAAAGCGATTTGTTTGACAGATGCGCATCATTTATATCCATTATTGGGGCTTTATCAGTTAAGTATTGAGCCTGATTTACAAGCCTATATCGATAGTCATCAGCGCCGAGTAATACCGTTTATTAAGCCGATTGTACAACCTGTACCCTTTGCAAAGAGCTGGCAGCACTTGACCAATTTTAATACCCCTGAAGATTTTGAGCAGGCATGTGTGGCTTTAAGTAATTTATAAAAAGTCTATTGAGAGAAATTATCAATGAATATTAGTAGCCAAGAAACCAATCAATCTGCCTTATCCCATCTAGACAGCGACGGTGACATCACCATGGTCGATGTGAGTGACAAAACTGCCACGACACGCGAAGCTTACGCTGTTGGACAAGTGCGCTTTCCAAGCGAGATTTATACCCAAATTAAAGCAGCGGATGGCATGACCAAAAAGGGCAGTATCACCCAAACGGCGCATATCGCTGGCATCATGGCGGCGAAACGTACGCACGATCTTATTCCACTTTGTCATCCATTGCCGTTAGATAAGATTGGTTTGAGTTTTGACTATGATGATGCCAGCCACAGTATTGATGTGAGCGCAACTGTCAAAGTGACCCATAAAACAGGGGTTGAGATGGAAGCGTTGACAGCGGTCAGTGTGGCTTGTCTGACTATTTATGATATGACCAAAGCACTGTCACATGACATTATTATTGATGGTGTTCGTCTGATTAAAAAGACAGGTGGCAAGTCTGATTATCAACATAAATAAGACTATCAGCATAAATAAATAGCATCGTTCAATTTTGTTTGAATATTTAGCGATATAATAAATATGAAGCTCGACAGCTTGTAATGAATAGAAGGTTTTATGAGTACTACGGATGTGATGGATAATACTGATATAGAAAAAAATAGTGACTCATTGATGACTATCAACGTTTTGTACTTTGCAAGCTTAGCTGATGAAGCAGGCTGCTCGCAGGAAAACATTAGCATAGATCAGTCAGCATCACTCACTGAGTTGTATCAACAGTTGACGCAAAAACATCGTTTTAGTCGCCCGCAGTCAGATCTACGCGTGGCGGTGAACGATTATTTCGTTAAATGGACAGACCCTATTTATGATGGTGATAGCGTGGTGTTTATCACACCAGTTGCTGGTGGTTAGATAGGTGCTCACTCATATTTTAAAAGCCTAGTATAAAAGCCCAATATAAAATAAGTAGAGAAAGTAAATGACAGATAATGTTCACAGTCATTCGATGACTATCAAACGTAGCGTAGATGATGTCTATGCAGTCGCTGAGCGTGATGGCTTTGCGTTATTAGATGTAGCAATTGATGAAGACAGACTCAAAAAAATTCTTGATGATGACAGCTGCGGCGCGTTTGTATGTTTTGAAGGAAGAGTACGCAATCATAATAATGCTACTAGTGTTAATCGTTTGACTTATTATGGTTATGAGGATTTAGCAATCAATCAAGGCCGGGCTATTATAGAAGAGGCCAAAAAACGTTTTGAGATTACGCATGCTATAGCGATACACCGTATTGGTCCTTTGGAGATCGGCGATGTAGCTATTTGGGTAGGTGTGGTTTCTGCGCATCGTTACCCAGCCTTTGATGCATGCCGCTGGATATTAGACACGGTAAAAGCAGATATTCCCGTCTGGAAACAAGAGTATTATCAGGACGACTCTTCTAAATGGTTGAGTAATAATGGGTAGGTTGACCGTTGCTGTCTCTGTCTTTACTGGTTTAATATTGATGTTAAGCGCTTGTACGCAAGAGAGTGATACTGATATAGAGTCTGCGACTAAATTATCTGAGACTAGTCCAACTTTACGTATCGCTGCCGCTGCTAATTTGTCTGATGTGTTACCTGATATTATTAAGGGTTATCAGGCAGATAAAGCTCTAGATGATCAAAGCATCGATGTGACTTATGCTTCGTCAGGCAAATTATATACTCAGATTAAAGCAGGCGCTCCCTATGATATTTATTTATCAGCCAATCAAGAGTTTCCTGCCAAGCTAGCCAAAGAAAAGGCAAGTCAGGTTAATGGCTCTAATGACACAACCTATCAGCTATTTACTTATACACAAGGTCAGTTGGCGCTGTATAGTGTGTCCAAACCCTTAGATAAAATCTATACAGCATCGCTATCTGATGTATTGATGAATGACGATAACGCTAAAATAACCATCGCCAATCCTGAACTTGCTCCGTATGGCACATCGGCAAAAGCGTATCTACAATCACAACATATCTATGAGTTTTTAAGTCAGAAAAAACGAATCATACAGGCAGAAAACATCAGTCAAGCTTTTCAGTATGCACATACAGCTAGTGTCGATTATGGTTTCGTTGCGCAGTCACAGCTCGTCGCTATCAAAGCCGAGCCTGAGCAGTTTATGACACTAAAGCCAGATACTTATCCTGCTATTTTACAAGATGGTATCGTAATCAGCGATTCAAATAGGGCAGTAGATTTTTCTGACTACTTACGTTCAGCCGTAGGGCAGCAGTATTTTTCGCAAGCAGGTTATTTGTCCGTGCAGTAGCTAAATATAGTCCTTATCTTGACCACATTGAGAAATGAGCAGTGATACTATGATAGATCCATCGCTTATGTCAGCTATGCTGAGTCCATTTTGGGTAAGTGTTAAGCTGGCTAGTGTCACCACTTTATGTTTATTGCTATTTGCCACACCTGTGGCGTATTGGCTTGCTAAACCTAGTCGCCACCACTTTGTGGCACGGTTTAAAGTTTTGCTCATGGGCATTATTGCGATGCCGCTCGTTTTGCCGCCTACCGTTATAGGTTTTTATCTTTTATTATTGTTCAGCCCCAGTGCTGGAATGGGTAAATGGCTGAGCGAGCATGGCATCAGTCCCTTGATTTTCACCTTTGAAGGTTTGGTGATTGGCTCTATTATTTATTCGTTACCTTTTTATATTCAGCCAGTTTATGCGCAATTCATACGTATTCCGCATAGCGTTATGGATGTGGCACGATTATTAGAGCCGAGCCGTTTTAAGCGGTTTGTCAGAGTCGCGTTACCACAAGCGCGCATCGGTATTGTGCTCGGTAGCTTGATTGGCTTTGCTCATACGATTGGAGAGTTCGGTGTCGTATTGATGATCGGCGGTAGTATTTCAGATGAGACCAAAGTAATATCAATTGCGATATACGAGCAAGTAGAAGCGCTTAATTATGAGGCCGCACACATGATGTCAGGCTTTCTTATTATTATCGGTGTGTTTATGGTGGTTTTGATTGCTAGTTTGAGTCGCATGCACCAGAGCTCATAACACTTAAACGAACTAGCGAGTCTTTATTTTCTCACTAGTAGAGGCATCGGTCAGTTTGAGGGCACTTATCAGAGTAAAGATACTAGTAATTGCCATTAGAATTTCTGAGCAAAGTCCAAATCATTTGAATATGCAAATAGAGCGGGTGCGCCGCCTGTATGCCAAAACAAAACGCTGTCAGTTTTTTTAATTACTCCTATGCGAATCATATCTATTAGCCCGCCCATCGCTCTGCCTGTATAGACAGGATCTAACAGTATGCCCTCAGTTTGTGCTGTCAGGGCAATCGCTTCGTTTTCTAATGCACCAACCACACCATAACCTTCTCCGACATAGTCAGAGTTTAGTATTAAGTCCGACTCTGAAAACTCATAATCTGCACCGATTAACTTTGCCGTACGGTTAGCAAGAGAAAGCGTGTACTGATCAAACGGAACTTTGTCCGTTTCACCTTTATCAATATTGATGCCTACTATTTGGCAAGGTGAGTTGAACGCTTTTTTACCAAGCATTAAGCCAGCTTGTGTTCCTCCAGAGCTTGAAGCAAAAATAATATGAGTAAAGGATAGATTCATACTTTTGCGTTGCGACTCTAGCTCTTTATAGGCTTCTACAAATGCTAAAGCACCCAGCTCATTTGAGCCACCATAAGGCACAACGTAAGGTTTTTTACCTTGGGTTATTAATTGTTCGACAATGTCAGGAATATCCTCGCCCTTGCGATTGGCGCCTGCCCAGTGGATATGACAACCGAAGATTTTATCTAGCAACAAATTGCCGCTGGCTTGCGCAGGCTCTTTGCCACCTAAGACTAAATGGCACTCCAGTCCCAAACTTGCAGCAGCAGCGGCAGTCTGGCGACAATGGTTCGATTGCGCAGCACCCGCAGTGACAATCGTATCAGCACCTTTAGCCAGTGCATCACCGATAATAAATTCAAGCTTGCGCGTTTTATTACCACCCAATGCGAGTCCAGTATTGTCGTCTCTTTTCATAAAAATGGTAGGGCCATCAAGCTTTTTGCTCAACTTGCTAAGCGCTACTAAAGGCGTTGGAAAAAATCCTAAAGACTCTCTAGCGATGTGGTAGTAGTTCATATTTTTCCCATTTTATAATAAAAGATATGACAGATAAGTTTGACTCAAATTCACTACTGGTTTGGACGTCATTGACTAAAGACAAACCAAATCGCCCCATGCAATATTGAATATTAGCATGAGGCTATTTTTAGATAAACAGCTATTTAAAAGTGCAGTTTAACCAATGCACTAGGTGTATTTTGAGTTTGATCACTACCATATTTATTTCTCCAGTAGCTATATTCCATACCGACTTCTAGGCGGTTATCAATGCCCAGTGTATCCTGTAAGTTATATTTTATCTGTGGATTGATATGCAGTTGATCTTTTAAGTCATCGTTATTAAACGAATAGTCCACATAACCATCAATGACGATGTTGTTTTTTTCCCAGCCATAAGTCAATGTGATTTGTTGGTCATCATCCGTATTGTCATTAAA
Organism: Psychrobacter sp. AOP31-B2-9; assembly: GCF_052378005.1. Lineage (NCBI taxonomy): Bacteria > Pseudomonadati > Pseudomonadota > Gammaproteobacteria > Moraxellales > Moraxellaceae > Psychrobacter > Psychrobacter sp. AOP31-B2-9. The sequence continues at coordinate 13,759 of NZ_JBQSXG010000028.1, read as the reverse complement.
GACATGGTATATAGACGCGGATGCGTATTTCATACCTGGAATAGGTACATTTAGGTCTGCACCAACACCGACCATATAGTTGTCTTGGCTAAAGCCCGTACTGTTTGAGCCAAACTCGTATTGACCTGCTAAGTTAACTTGTTTGATAAAACTGTCATCAAAGGTTTGTAATTTGAATTTAGGCGCGAACTCACCATACGTTTCTTTATATTTATTATTATCACTATCGCTAGCACCTTGATGGCGATCAACAAAGAAAAACACGCCGCCCCAAGTATGGGTAGAGGCATGCTCTAGTGTGATGGTCGTTAATTCACCATCTTCTACCAGCTCATAATCGTCACCATATAGGATAGACAGACTGGTGTCGCTAAAGAGTACCTTAGCATGAGTATTACTCATGGCTCCCAATGCGACAATAGTAACTAAAGCTGTGGTTAGTGGTTTGATCAAGAATAGGTTTTTTTTAACGTTACTTTTGGAGGCTTGGATAGATAGGGGTAGGCTTGCAGATAAGTTGTAATGCACAGTAGTACTCCTTTATATACAGTCATTGGCCTTAGCAGGCTCGATATCATGGTAGAAATAGCTTTGATGTTCTATCAAAAATCTATCTACATTGCTAAGGAGAAATCTCAGTCAACTTGCAGTACAAATTAACTATAACGAAGATGAATACGCCAAATATAAGCGTGTTTCATATTGCAAAAATTCACACGATTACTGTAGTTTTGTTGCAACATTTTTTAACACTCCGAAACAGTTAAGCATTTTTTATAATCACTGACAACGATATATTTACTATGAATACAATGTCTTAGAGTGTTCTAAGTTTTTGATATTGTCTAAGTTTTTGATTTAATTAATTTAACTGACCATTTGGTCAGGAAAATAAATTTTGTAAGGAAAAGTGATTGTAGATAATAGTTGGGCTGTTTGATGACTGGCGGAAAACAGAGTTATTGAGGACAAGAAAAAAACGTGATTGATAGAAAGGGTGGTGATAAATAGAGGTGGAATGGGCGATATACCCTAGTATGTCAGAATTTTTAGACACAAAAAAACCTCAAGTAAACTAATACTTGAGGCGAAACTTGCTTAAACTCGTAAGTTTAAATTTGTTTTAAATATGGCGCAGCGGACGGGACTCGAACCCGCGACCTCCGGCGTGACAGGCCGGCATTCTAACCAACTGAACTACCGCTGCTTAGGTCGTTTAGCTTTTTTACCACAAGCTATTAAGTGGTGGGTGATGACGGATTCGAACCGCCGACATTCTGCGTGTAAGGCAGACGCTCTACCAACTGAGCTAATCACCCTGAGAAGCGTTCAAAAATTGCACCGTAATTTTAGCTTCGCAAGACAAAATCTTTTAAATAAGATTTTGTGTATTGCTTCATTAATATAAGCTGTCACACTTAAATTAACTTTATCAGCTAGGATTGATTAACTCCCCTTGCTGTGGATGTGTATTATATAGATTTACACATGGCTGTCAAACGGTTTTTAAAAAAAATAGTAAATAATTTAAAATGCTTTATAAATATCATTTTAAACAGTAGCTTACTGATTGTATTTATTCGCTTTTTTATAAATAGGCTTATTGTGATTGGTTATTGTTTGGTAGCCAAAATCTACGATATAGTCATGCCACTATAAAATTATTACGGCGTTAACCTCGCTTGAAGTATTAGATATACGTCTACGATCGGTTGCCTTGTACTACTTTTAAATTGAATCGACTATACTGTTGATGCTTTACTGCTTATGCTTTATTTTTTTATTTTGATTGTTGGAGGCGGGCATAGATAATTCTACGGTTGAACAAACCTTTGCGACCTGGTCTTGGGGATACTTTGCGGGATGGGGTCTGGTATTACATATTGTTTTAATGATAGTGATGACGCTACGGGTTGTCTCCGTACAGCGTAACATAGGTGTGTCTATTGCTTGGGTTGCTGTGCTTTATACTCTACCTGTTTTTGGACTTATCGCGTATATATTGCTCGGTGAGCCGATGATTGGGCGGCGCTATCGTGAGCGTGTCGACCAAGCAAGCCTATTGATGAATGATATGGCGCGGCGTGAGAACCTCGTGTTTGATAAAGGCCAAGACTTGCTAACAGATAACTATCGCGGTGTCAGTCAGATAGGTACGCGTTGGACAGGATTGGGTGTGTTTCCCAATCATAGTATGCAGCTATTAACAGCTCCTAATACGATTTTTCAGAGGTTGATTGAGGACATCAATGCCGCACAAAGCATTATTCTGATGGAGTTTTATATTATTTATCCAAAGGGACAAGTGTTAGAGGTAATAGAAGCTTTGTCAGCAGCATCGCAGCGCGGCGTAGAGTGTCATATATTGGCTGATAGTGTGGGCAGTTTTAGCTTTTTTAATAGTGGTGCGCATCGTACATTAGAGAAAGCAGGTGTTTTCGTTCATCAGTCGCTGCCAGTGGGACTATTTAAGACATTGTTTAAGCGCTCAGATTTGCGCAATCATCGAAAAATGGTGGCTATTGATGAGTATATCGGATATATCGGTAGCTTTAATTTGGTTGACCCCAGATTCTTTAAACAAAATAAAAATGTTGGACAGTGGATTGATGTGGCGATACGTACAACCAGCCAACACTCTATAAGTATCACGACAGCCATGGCAATAGTAGTGGCGACGGATATCGGTGCTGAAAATAATGATAACCTACATGCGCTCAACCAGCGAGTGAATGGCTATACTCGTAAGCTATATGTGATGAATCCGACAATCAATGATCTAAACAGCCGAGTGAAGGTATTAGGTGAAGCGGTTGACTGTCATGAGCAGCCTGATATTGGCTCTACATCCATTGTCATACCAAAAATGCCTGTCGTAGACAATGTGCTAGCTCAGCTGATACCTTCTGCACCGCAAGTGACCGCTCATGTTATTTATAATACCTTGGTAACGGTGATTCATCGCGCTAATAAACGCATTTGCATCACTACGCCTTATTTTGTACCTGATGAAGCATTGTCAGGCGCATTAACGACAGCGGCTAAGCGTGGAGTGGATGTCACACTGATTGTGCCTGAAAAGGTTGACTCTTTTCTCGTGCAGCATGCCTCGCAGGCTTATTATCAAGAGCTGTTGGATGCGGGTGTGACTATTGCTTTATTTAAAGGCGGGTTGTTGCATACTAAAACGGTGGTGGTCGATGACGATTACTGTCTGTTCGGTACGGTGAATATCGATATGCGCAGTTTTTATCTTAATATGGAAGTTAGTCTGGCTATTTATACGCCAGAGATGGTTACTCAAGTGGCTGATTGTCAAGAAGTCTATTTGCAAAATTGCCGATTTTTGAATTTGGAAGATTGGCAGCAGCGCCGCGGTACAGAGCGACTGTTTGACAATGTCGTTCGCTTGTTTAGTCCTTTATTGTAGCCTTTTTGATTTTAGGGTAAGGTGAGCTGTCTATCTCATTTTCATTACTATGTGTAAAATGAAGACACGCCTTAAAATAATGACAGATTTTATAGTAATTTTGTTTTTCTTATTATTGACTTACTTCTATACAGGACTCGCTTGACTATGTCTGCATCACCTATCACGCCTTTTGATTATATTGCCGAAGGCTATTGGCAAGATTTTCTAGCTGGACGTGCTATCGCTGGTGGCATCGCTTATGAGACTGAACTTCGTAATTGTACGTTGGATGAATCGCTAGCCAGTTTACAGCGTGTCGATACATTGCTATCACAAATCCGCCGTGAAATGATTAAAGTTGGACAGTGGGACGAAAACACGCTACTCGTTGATGAGCGCTATCGCAACTTTATGATGTTTTTAGCATTTTATGCCGGACGAGTGTTGGCACAGCAATGGCAAAGTACACCGCATTGGTACGGACAGTTTGAGATACATAAGCGCTATCCTGAGCTACCTCTTATAACTGATGATTTTTATCAGCATATGGCAGTCATCTACCGTGATGCTTCTGATACTCAAAAAACAACGTCATTGTTTTTTGCCTTAGAGCCGATAGGATTGCGTTTGTTTGGTCACATTGATAGGCCGTTTGAAGCCGTAAAAGGTGGCCAAGTGGCTAGTGGCTTGTATCAAGCCGTAAGCTCAAATCTGCCAATATCAGATGATGCTCAAGTAGCTCCAGCCGTTAGCTCAGTAAGAGCAGTCATGCCAGCCAAGCCTATCATACAAAATACCAGTAAGCGTACGTCAGAAGATGCTTATTTGAATACGGCAAAGGCAGCCAGTCAGAATGAGGTATTGAAAACAGACTCATTGACTGATATGCCCGTACCTAAGGCTGTATCAAAGTCTGAAAACGACAATCACCCAATCCAGCCTACACTGTCTAAAGTGACACCATCAGTAGAAACGACTAAATCAGTAGACAGTACTAAGCCAGAAGGTATTGCATCCGTAGACTCTACATCAAACGAAACAATACCTTTGTCAAAAAGCGCACCAACGCCAGATATGTTTACGCAGTTGCTTATAGAGTTGAATGAGATAGAGGTGGCGCAGACGTCGGGTCATGATGAATATCATCAATCTTCCACCGTGTTAGAGCAGTTTGAACAACACATTGCCAAACAAACTAAAGCACGTGCGCAAGTGGTGTTTTCAGAGAGTCAGATGGCTGCAAAGAAAAAAGCACTCTCAAAATTACAAGTTGCTGCTAATGCTGGAAATACTGCTGCAATGCTACGGTTAGCGATGTATGAGCTGCTTAATGAAGGTCTTGCAGCGGACAAAAATGCTTCGGCAGAATCAGGTACAGCATGGGTTAAACAAGCCGCTAGTAAAAATGATAGCCGTGCACAGCGCTTGTTAAGCAAGATGTACTACCAAGGTATCGGTGTGGTACAAGATATCGATAATGGTAAATACTGGTTAGAGCAAGCTGCTGAAAATGGTCACACGGAAGCAGCGAAGATTGTCATGCAATGGCAGCAAGCGCAAGCATTAATCACCACACAAAAACAAGAGCAGCATAGTACTAAGCGATACCAGTTATTATTGGTTGCCGTGATAGTCATTGCATTATTGATAATACTCATTGTTTAAGTGTGGTAGCTAGGGTGTGTCTTTAGTTCAATCGATAATCATTTAGATGAGTTAGAAATGGCTACATCCTGCCAAATGGCGTCAAATATCTGACTACTTACCTTGATATTATCTGCGCTATCTTTATTGTTTGACGGTCATTTATCTCATTTTTATCACCACTTTTAAAATGAGGACACACCCTAAACTACAGGTCTATGTAAAGGTTTACGGCTACTTGACTAAGACGTGCTATAAAAGTTTATTGTTGAGCGCCAAATTCAGGTAAAATTGGCGCGTTTTTTGCTGCTATTTTCTCCTATTTGATCAATTACTAATCTAGGCTGTTTCATGCCATCTTCTGATACCTCACCTGATTATTCCTCACAAGCGACTGGCTCTGTTGATTCCGTTAATTCTATATCGTTCATGAGACATGCTGTTTATAAGCCGCCTGCTTATTATCAACTGGCGATTGGACTATTGAAGCCGTTATATCGACTGCAAGTATGGCGAAGATCGCATAAGCGTGAGAACTATCAACAAGAAGTGGAGCAGCGTTTTGGTAAAAACTATCCATCAAGCCCAACGGTGTATGCAAGTACGGTTATGCCAATGGCTCAGGGCAATGCTAATGACAATGCTAATAAGGGTATCGTTTGGTGTCATGCTGTCTCATTGGGCGAGACCAATACCGTTGCACCGTTACTGGACAGGTTATTGGCTCATGGTTATCAGGTATGGTTGACCAATACCACGCAGACGGGGTTTGCTCGTGGTGCTAGCCGTTTCGCTGATGATATTGCTCAAGGTCGCATGAGTCATAGCTACGTGCCTGTAGACAGTCCTACCGTGATAGAGCAGTTCTTAAATCATGTACAGCCTACCGTTGCCTTGTTTGTAGAAACAGAGCTTTGGGCGAATATTTTAACCAAGCTCTCAGAACATCGTATTCCTAGTATCTTAGTTAATGGTCGGCTATCAGCATCTTCGTTTAAAAGTTACCAAAAGATAGGTGCGGTTAGTAGCAGTATGATGAAAAATCTGGCGTTGATTATTGCGCAAGACAATGACTCTGCTAAACGTTTTCGGCAATTGGGAGCCGATAGCGCACAAATTCGTGTGGCAGGTTCTTTAAAATGGGTGATTAATACGCCTAAAACAAGTATTTCTAAAACCAATGTTTCTAAAATCAGTGCTCCTACCAGCAGTATTTCTCAAACTAACTTCTTGGAGAGCGATGACGCTGTTGCTGAAATGAAGGCGAGCGATGCAGCAGGCAAAAGTAGCGAAATACTAGACCAAAAAGTTAAACTGGCACAAGCGTTTGGAACAACTGAGCGACCAGTTTGGGTAGCAGCAAGTACGCATAGCGGTGAAGAAGAGACGGTATTGTCACTACATAAGCATCTACTATCTAATCCAGCGCTTGCTAACACGCTACTAATTATCGTACCGCGACATCCTGAGCGTTTTAACGAAGTGGCAGCGCTCATTGAAAAGTCAGAATTAACAATGACACGGCGCAGTGCAGACCAGGGCATTAACCCTGAGACACAAGTTTATTTGGCTGATAGCATGGGTGAGCTGATGACTTGGTATGCATTAGCAGATGTGGCGCTAGTTGGTGGGTCGTTGGTCGATGTCGGTGGTCACAATCCTGTCGAGCCAGCGAGCGTAGCAACACCTGTGATAATGGGTGGTTATACACAATCTTGCCAAGTGGTGGTTGATAAATTGTCTGAAGTAGGTGCGCTGTATCAACCACATAACACCTTTTATCACCCTGTTACTCAGGACGCAATAAGTACCACAAGCTCGCTGAATACCGATAAAAATGATGATATAGAACTTATTTATCAGCAGTTGTTATCTTGGTTGAGTCATCTTGATGTAGCAAAACAGGCAGGACAAGCTGGCGAGCAGATGACCGTGCAACAACAAGCAGTATTGATACGTCAATTTACGATGATTGAAGACGTTATCGAGCAGTATGCCAAACAAGAGATACTATGAACTGTATATTATTGCCCGATACTAGCTTTTCGCATGACTCTGCGCAAATCAGTGAGTCATCACAGGTCAATCATGTCCATAACGTACTCGCCGCAAAAGTCGGTGATACACTAAAGATTGGTCAGCTAGGTGGTCAGCTAGGCACGGCAATCATTGAAAATATCTGCTCGGATAGCATTCAGTTGGGTGATGTTCAACTGACTACTGAACCTCCACCCAAGTTAGACTTAACCGTCATATTGGCACTGCCACGTCCTAAAGTGTTACGACGCTTGATAATGGATATGACCGCACTTGGCGTACGAGATATCATTCTTATCAATAGCTATCGCACACAAAAAAGCTATTGGCAAAGTCCAATGCTGGCACGGCTTGACGAGTTTTTATTAGAAGGACTACAACAAGGCGTCGATACGATAGCACCTCGAATTAGCTTAGAAAAACGCTTTAAGCCATTTGTCGAAGATAAGCTGGCAAGTATTATGACCCACCGAGGTATTGTTGCGCACCCTTATAGTGAGCAGTCATTTGCACAGTATTTGCGACACCAGCAATCATCATCTACAGCAAAAAACTTACCCAGCTTAGTCTGTATCGGCGCTGAGGGTGGTTGGATAGATTATGAGATAGCAATGCTTGCCGCGCAGGGTTGTGAAGCTGTCAATATTGGTTCACGTATCTTGCGGACAGAAGCCGCTGTGAATGCTATCTTAGGACAGTGGCTGCTACAGTGAACTTCAAAAAAAGGAACCCTAAAAAAGCTCAAAAAGTATTAAAAAATCTATGACTGTTTGGATTGTCAGAACCAGCAAGTGTAGGCTTTAAATAGCCATCGTTATATCTGTTGCTAGATGTGTTTTTGAATAAGACAAATGTATTGATAATTAATCTCATTTCTATTAGTATGTTGTTTTGAAGTATTGCGGTGTTACTATCCTAACAGTCAGGGTTTTTATAGCTGTTTTGCCTTGTCGCCATCTTATCTTTCCGTTGTATTATTGTGGGGAAAACCATGTCACTGAATACCATTAGCGCTAACCTAACTTCTACTAAGCTCGTCTTACCTGTTGCTATATTGGGTATGATGTTGGGATTAGCGGGTTGTAATAACTCATCTACAACAGAAGAAAGTGCGGAGACAGATACAGCAGCAGATAGTAGTGAACAGCAAGCTGCGAATGGTGATGTTACGAGTGCAGACGGTCAAACAGTGACTATTTATTCTTCACGTAACGAGCAGTTAATTAAGCCATTGCTAGATCGCTATACCGAACAAACAGGTGTGAAGGTTGAGCTAGTCACAGACAGCACTGGTCCGCTCATGGCACGGCTAAAAGCAGAAGGTCAGAATACACCCGCTGATATGCTTTTGACCGTTGATGCTGGTAACTTATGGCAAGCTGCACAGCAAGGTTTGCTACAGCCAGTATCGTCTACTGTATTGGAAGCTAACGTTCCTGCAAAATACCGTGATCCACAAGGTCAGTGGACCGGTTTGTCATTACGTGCTCGCACTATCTTTTATGACCCAAGCAAAGTCAGTGCTGACCAGTTATCTACTTATGCAGATTTGGCCGATCCAAAGTGGAAAGGTAAGTTATGCCTACGCACGTCTAAGAAGGTCTATAACCAATCACTTGTGGCCAGTATGATGGAGCACTTGGGTCAAGAAAAAACGGAAGAAATCGTTCGTGGTTGGGTAGATAATTTAGCCACTGATGTGTTCAGTGATGATACCAGTATGCTTGAAGCCATCGCTGCTGGTCAGTGCGAAGTAGGTGTGGCGAATAGTTATTATTATGGTCGCATACTAGATGAAAAACCAGATTTCCCTGTCAATATATTTTGGGCAAACCAAGGCACGACTGGTACGCATGTCAATATCTCAGGTGCTGGTGTAGTGGCAAGCTCAGACAATCCAGATGGTACGCTTAAATTGATAGAGTGGTTGTCATCTGATGAGGCACAAGGTCTTTATGCCAGCTCAGATAAAGAATTCCCAGTGAAAGAAGGTGTTGATGAGTCAGATATGCTCAGATCATGGGGTCCGTTCAATAAAGATGATATCAGTGTGCAAAAGTTTGGTGAGCTACAAACCCAAGCGATTCAATTAATGGACAAAGCAGGTTATAAATAGAAATCATAAATAATACCAATCTCAAAACGACCGTGACGAAGTTTGATAGCGTTTACGGTATTTTGGGATTTGATTTTATATAAGGTTTCTATACGTATGACACGGTAATAATTTATGAGCACAACGCCAGATGCGTCTGTACGCAACAGTGCTACAGTCGATGACATTAGCAGAAATAGTGCTAGTATCGACAAACATCACATGGTCAGTCAAGACCATGCCACTCGGAAATGTATCTTTTCAAAATCAGTCTTAGGGCTGATTTCGTTGTTTATGCTTGTGCCAATTGTGATTGTGCTGTTGTCGTGGACGCAGCCAGTTGCCGATATTTGGACGCACATGGCAGAGTATGTGCTGCCGCAAGTCCTAAAAAACACCGCGACTTTATTGTTAATGGTCACGGTTGTTTCTGGTACGGTCGGTACCGTACTTGCGTGGATAACCAGTATGTATCGCTTCCCTGGGCAGCGGTTTTTTTCGTGGGCGCTAATGTTGCCGCTAGCGATACCGGCTTATGTCTTGGCATTTGTTACCTTGGGTATTGTTGATTTTAGTGGGCCATTGCAGACAGGTTTGCGTGATTTAGGTATTAATACAGCAATTCCTTCGGTTCGTAATATCTGGGGTGCCGGTCTAGTCTTGTCTTTAGCCTTTTATCCTTACGTTTATTTACTGGCGCGCCAAGCGTTTTTATCGCAGGGTAGGCGCGCGATTGAAGCAGGGCAAATGCTGGGTTTAACTCGTGGTCGCGTGTTTTTCCGGTTGGCACTGCCACAAGCACTACCGTGGATCATCGGCGGATTACTACTGGCCAGTATGGAAACGCTTGCAGATTTTGGCGCGGTGTCAGTATTCAATGTCGATACTTTTACCACGGCCATTTATAAAGCATGGTTTGGCTTCTTTAGCTTGACCACTGCGGCACAGCTGGCAGCCTTATTAATCGGTATGGTGTTTATCGTTGTGTTGTTTGAGCAGTATTGGCAGGCAAAGCGTGGCAACTCTATCACTCAAGGTAGTAATCAGCGCTTTGAAGCCAGGACCTCTGCCAAATGGGCCATGACGTTATTATGCACAATGATTTTTGCAGTGGCTTTCTTTATACCGTTTTTGCAACTTATCTATTGGACGGCGTTGAATTTCAGGCAGGATTTTGATGCCCGTTACATTGATTTTGTGACCAATAGCATCATGATTGCGAGTATGACCACGATTTTTATCGCCTTTTTGGCGGTTATTATTGCTTGGATTAAGCGTCAGTATCCTGATAGATCAACCAAGCTAATGACCACGTTGGCCAATTTGGGTTATGTGGTGCCCGGCACGGTCTTGGCTGTCGGCATATTTATTCCCATTGCTTGGTTAGACAATCAGATGATTGCTTTTGGCATTACGTCGCAGCAGCTGCTATCAAGTAGCGTGATTGTTATGTTACTGGCGTTGTCTACGCGCTTTATGACCGTTAGTTTTCAGCCGGTGGATCGCCAATTACAGCGATTGACCATCAATCAAGAAGCGGCTGCCAAACTGCTGAGTGATAGTGCTTATCAACGATGGCGACATGTGATGTTGCCAGTGCTGAGTCCTGGTGTACTAACTGCATTATTAATGGGCTTTGTTGAAGTCATGAAAGAGATGCCAATTACGTTAATGACTCGGCGGCAAGGCTGGGATACGTTGGCGGTTCGAGTGTTTGAGATGACCAGTGAAGGTATGTGGGGACGTGCTGCATTACCAAGCTTATTGATAGTGTTGGTCGGATTGCTGCCTGTTTGGATATTATTGCGTCAAAGTGACAAACAAAGTTAACCTTGATTGTCTGAAATAAGTCGAAAATATTCAAACGTTTCCATCACGTTTTATCCATCGTTCTACGAGTTTTATTTATTAATCGCTAACTGCTAACTGGTACTGTCTATGCACACGGATCTAACTAAAAACTTATCAGACTCTCAAGCAACAAGTACTAAGCCAACAAGTGCTAAGCCAATAGAGCCTCAGTCTACTAGCAGGTTGGCGCAAGACCGTGGTTTTAGCTCAGATACCAAAGACGCTGCTGATCCTTATTTTAGTGTGCAAGATTTAATCGTGGGCTATGACGATACGATCATCGTCAATGGACTGTCATTAGAATTACAGCAAGGCGAGATTGGTTGCTTTTTGGGGTATAGCGGTTGCGGAAAAACCACGGCATTACGTGCGATTGCAGGGCTAGAAGAAAGTCGCGGTGGCCGTATTCAATTAAACAATCAGTGCCTAACGGATAAAACGGCTCGTACCTCATTTGCCGTAGTACCAGCCAAACGTGACATGGGTATGGTGTTTCAGGACTATGCGTTATTTGGTCACCTAAGTGTGGCAAAAAATATCGCTTTTGGCCTCAACAAATGGTCTGCCACTGACAAAAAAGCCCGTGTGGCTGAGATGCTAAGCCTTGTCGAATTAACCGAGCATGCGGACAAACGTCCTAGTGAACTCTCAGGTGGTCAGCAGCAACGGGTAGCACTCGCACGTGCACTAGCGCCAAATCCCAAACTTTTGCTATTGGATGAACCGTTTTCAAACCTAGATGTGGTGCTACGCGAGTCATTGGCTATGAATGTTCGTGATATTCTAAAACGTACCAATACCACCGCTATATTAGTGACGCATGATCAAAACGAAGCGTTTGCATTGGCGGATAAAGTCGGCGTCATGAGTGAGGGTAAGCTGGTGCAGTGGGCAACGCCGAGTGAGCTTTATCATGAGCCTATTAGTCCGTTTGTCGCCGAGTTCGTGGGCGAGGGGGCGATGATAGATGGCATCATCAAAGAAGGTCATGTTGAGACGGCACTCGGTGATATCTATCGCCGTATGGAAGTCTATGATGAGTCTGGTCACCCACAGCATTGCGAGTATGATTATCCAAATGGCACACTAATTAAAGTGCTGGTACGTCCTGATGATATCATTCATGACGATGACAGTACGCAGACAGCACTGATTATCGGACGTGTGTTTCGCGGGGCGAATTACTTATACCGCTTACAACTTGACGATGGACAGACCGTACTATCGCTAGTTCCTAGTCATCATAATCATGAGATAGGTACGCGCATCGGTATCTTACCGATGCTTGAGCATGTGGTTGTATTCGATGAAAAAAACATCAATGCCACCACATGGTCAGAGTATGATGGGTCAGGGGCGGCGTAGACAAAGGATATATAGGAACTGCATAGATAAAACTGCATAGACAAAACAGTTGGCTGAGCTCAATTTAGTCTCTTATTTTATTGGCTCATTATTGCTATGTTTTTCGGGTGGCCAGTATATGCAAATAACGTCCCAGCCACTTATACGGCTCTAGTTGTGAGTAACGCAGCTCCATCCGTATTACCGCTTCTGGATCTGTATGTCCGCCACGTTTGAGTGGTGAATAATCATGAAACACACGCAGTCCACTGGTACGAACCGTTTGATAATGATGGGCGACTAACCAGGATTCCACCTCTTGTTTAGCCACAGGGTGATTGGGTGTCAGGCTTTTCTTATTATCAGCTTTATATTCGGTATTATCGAGTAAGTTGAAATTTCCCATAATCAGGTTGCGATAATCGAAGCTAGCAGGGTTATAGAAGCACAGTGATAGTGCACCACTATCTGTTAGTTGGCGATCAAAAAAGTCCATAACCATTGCAGGTTCTGCCAACCACTCAAGCAATGCGTGACATAAAATTAAATCAAATTTTTCTGTGCCTACCTGAGCCAGCTTGTCCTCAAGCGATTGATACGGACAAACATACCAGTTGATATCAAGCTTTTGATCCAACTGTGCAGCACTTGTCTTGGCTTTTTCTAGCATGTTTTCTGATATGTCATTGATGATGACCGTATGACCTTGTTTTGCAAGCTCAATAGCAATCTGTGCAAGTCCTGCACCCACATCTAAGATACGTAAATGTCTGCCAAGATCTTTGCTCATTTGGGCGCAATGCTCAAAGATATCACGGCGCAGTACCGCCAATCGAATGTCACCTTTTAGACCACCATAGACTTTTTTTTCAAAGTGATCAGCGATGGCGTCAAAGTTGCGGTCAGTACGTGTGTCTTCTGATGGTATGGAGTGATTTGAATCAGATTGGTGGTTTTGATGTTTAGTTGGCATAAGGCATTCATATCAATAAGTAAGAGGGTTAAAGTAATAAAACTATGGATGACAATCTAGCGTTTCAAACGTCTATTAATTACCCATTTAAAAACGACCTTCGCTAAAACAATAACGATAAGTACTACGATAACAAATACCCAGATACCATTACCTTGTAGGTTTTTTTGATAGGCTTTTGCTAAGTATGCAGATAAAGCCATGGCGACTAAAAGTGCTCCCCAACGGACATAGGGGACAGCACGATTATTATGGTTAGGAAAGTTAGTGACATAATCGCTTGAAAAACTATATAGCACCATTGCTAAAATCCAAACAATCGCAAGAATGATATCCATAATAAAAGTAGCCTGTTAGTTTGTTATTTAAGTGTTCTATAAGATTAAGTTAGTGTAGCGGTTAG